>JAJXSP010000545.1 GCA_021784515.1 Myxococcales bacterium
GATGGAGATGGGCGCGGCCGGCGGCGAGCCGCGCCAGTTGGTGCTGATCACGCTCCACCGACGGGAGAGCTGGGACGGTCCCGGGGAGCTGCCGATCGATCAGGTGCTGACCGGAATTCGGGAGTCTGCGCTCGCGCATCCGGAAGTCGACTTCCTTTATCCGGTCCATTTGAACCCGCGCGTGCGCGGGCCGGTGCATCGCATCCTCGCCGGGACGCCGAACGTCCAGTTGACCGAGCCGGTCCCCTACCTGCCATTCGTGTCTTTGATGGCGCGCGCGACGGTCATTGTCACCGACTCCGGGGGAATCCAGGAGGAGGCGCCCTCGCTCGGCGTGCCGGTGCTGGTGCTGCGCAAGACCACCGAGCGCCCCGAGGGCCTCGCCTCCGGCTCCAACCATTTGATCGGCACCACCGCGGAGGCCGTGCGCGCCGCGCTCGCTCGCTTCCTCGACGGGCCGCAGCCGGCGCGGCCCCCCATTCCCTGCTTCAACCCGTTCGGCGATGGCCGCGCGGCGGAGCGCACCCGCGATGCGTTCCTCCACTATTTCGGGCGCGGCGAGCGCCCCGCCGAATTCGTCCCCGCTCCCCGCCAGTCGTGAAAGGAGGCTCCCCAATGAGCAAGTCCCCCTCCGTCTCGCTCCCGTCCGACGCCAATGCCAGCGGCCGCTCCTTCGGTACCGAGGAGATCGCCGAGCTGGAAAAGGTGATCCGCTCGGGCACGCTCAACTGCACCCGTGGCACCGCGGTGAAGGCATTCGAGGAGCGCTTCGCGAAATGGCTCGGAATGCCCGCCTGCCGCGCCGTGCCGTCGGGGACGGCGGCCGTCCACGCGGCCGTCGCTGCGATCGATCCCGAGCCCGGCGACGAGATCATCACCACGCCGATCACGGACATGGGGGCAATCACCCCGATCCTCTATCAAACCGCGATTCCGGTGTTCGCCGACGTCGACCCCGAAACCTACAACGTCACCGCGGCGACGATCGCGAAGAAGATCACCCGGCGCACCAAGGCGATCATCGTCACCCACCTGTTCGGCAATCCCTGCGACATGGACCCGATCCTCGCGCTGGCCGCCGAAAAAAGGCTGCCGGTGATCGAAGACTGCGCCCAGGCGTTCGGCTGCCTCTACAAAGGCAAGCACGTCGGCACGCTGGGCACGATTGGCTGCTTTTCCCTCCAGCAGGGAAAGCACATGAGCACGGGCGAGGGCGGAATGGTCGTCGCCGGGGACCCGGCGCTCATGCGGCGGATGGTGCTGTTCACCGACAAGGCGTGGGGCTACGGCGACCCGAATCCCGACCACTATTTCCTCGCGCCCAATTACCGGATGACCGAGTTGCAGGGCGCGGTGGCGGTCGCCCAGCTCGGCAAGCTCGATCGGATGATCGCCCGTCGCATCGAGATGGCGGAGCGCCTCACGGCCGCGCTCGCGGGCGTGCGCGGCGTGGCCGCCCCGAAGCTCACGCCGGGCGGTCGCGACTCTTATTGGAAGTACCCGCTGCGGGTCGATCCGGCGGTGATCCAGGGCGGCGCCGACGCGCTCGGCGCGAAGCTGAAGGCGGCGGGCGTCTTCTGCGTGCCGCGCTACATCCAGAAGCCGGCATTCGAGTGCCAGATCCTGCGCGACCGCGTCACCTTCGGAAAGTCGAAGTTCCCCTTCGAGGGGCCGCACCGCGCCGACGAGCCGCCGATCGTCTACGACCGCGCCGAGACCCCGGGCACCACCGACGCCCTCGCGCGCGTCGTCGTGCTGCCGTGGAACGAGCGTTACGACCCGGAGCACGTCGACTGGATCGCGGGCGTCATTCGGACCGCGGCCGCGGAACTCGCATAGGGGCCGATCGAATGAACACCATCTCCGAAGGCACTCCCATTCGCTTCGCGCTCGTCGGCGCGGGCGGGATCGGGCTGTCGCACCTCGAGGCGCTCTCGGGCGTCGAGGGGGCCCAGCTGGCGGCGGTCGTCGAGTCGCGCGAGGCGACGGGCGACGCCGTGGCGGCCGAGCGGCGCGTGCGCTGCTTCCATGATTATCGGGATCCGGAGCTGCTGCCGCTCGTCGACGCGGTGATCCTCTGCACGCCGCCCAATCAGCATCACCCGATGGCGAAGCACTTCCTCCTCGCCGGCAAGCACGTGCTCTGCGAGAAGCCGCTCACCCTCCATGCCGCCGAGGCCGAGGAGCTGGCGGAGCTGGCGGAGAAGGAGCGGCTGCTCCTCATGATGGCGTCGAAGTTCCGTTACGTCGACGACATCATCAAGGCGAAGGCGATCGTCGAGACGGGGCTGCTCGGGCAGATCGTGCTGTTCGAGAACTCCTTCTGCGGCAAGGTGCTGATGAAGGACCGCTGGAACTCGCGGGCCGCGGTTTCCGGCGGCGGCGTGCTGATCGACAATGGCACCCACGCCGTCGACATCGCCCGCTACCTGCTCGGGCCGCTCGGCGACGTGCAGGCGCAAAACGGGATTTCCGCGCAGGGGCTCGAGGTGGAGGACACCGCGCGGATCCAGTTCCGCACCAAGAAAGGGGTGATCGGCCTCATCGATCTCTCCTGGTCAATCAACAAGGAGTCGGAACACTATTTGTCGATCTTCGGCACGGCGGGGACCCTCCTCGTCGGCTGGAAGGGCTCGCGCTACCGGCAGGACGGCAGCGCGCAATGGGTGCCGTTCGGCGCGGGCTACAACAAGGTCCAGTCGCTGCGGCGACAGCTGCAGAACTTCTGCAACGTTCTCCGCGGCAAGGAGCTGCCGATCATCGGCACCACCGACGCCATCGCCTCGGTGCGGGCGATCGAGAGCGCCTACACCTCGGCCGGCACCAGCAGGCCGCCGACC
>JAJXSP010000133.1 GCA_021784515.1 Myxococcales bacterium
GCGGCTGCCCGCCGGCCACGCCGAGGAGGACCATCCCGCCGGCCGCCGCCGCGCCGACGAAGAACACGCCCGGCAGCACGTGGCGCCAGGTGAAGGTGTAGGGGTAGAGCCGCTCGGTGAACGCGTTCCAGGTGCCGGTGTCGGCGGCCTGGCGCCACAGCCCGCGCAGCGTCGGGCGCGGGTAGTAGACGAGGCGCGTGTCGGTGGTGAGGTGGATCTTCCCGCCGGCGTGGTGGATGCGGCGCGCGTGCTCCCAATCCTGGTTGCGCAGGAGGCGCTCGTCGAAGCGGCCCACCCGATCGAACACCGCGCGCGGCCAGCAGCCGTAGGGCACGGTCGCGGCGGGGCCCGAGCGGGGAACCTTGCGCCGGCGCCCGGTGGCGAAGAAGCCGTCCCAGGCGAGCGCGATCGCGCGCGTGATCAGCCCGTCGTCGGCGGGGCGCACCTCGGCGGTGCAGCCCACCAGGTCGGCGCCGGTCTCGCGGAGCGTCCGCACCAGCACCTCGAGGTAGTCGCGCGGGTAGATCGTGTGCGCGTCGGTGCGGACGATCACCTCGCCGCGCGCCTCGGCGATGCCGACGTTGAGCGCCGCCGGCGTGTGGCGGCGCGGGTTGTCGAGCAGTCGCACGCGCGGGTCGTGGTGGGCGATCTCCTCGACGATGGCGCGCGTGCCGTCGTCGCTGCGCCCGTCGACCACCAGCACCTCCATCGCGTCGCGGGCCCACGTCCCGTCGAGGATCGAGCGCAGCGCCGCCCGGATGTGGCGCTCCTCGTTCAGGCACGGCATCACCACCGACACGAACGGCCGCACCGGGATCGACCTCGCCTCGGCCTCCACGCTCATCGCCTCGCCTCTCTCCACCACCCGACGGAGCCACGCCTCGCGCCAGTACAGCAGGTTGGCGCGGGGGCAGCCGCGCGCGCACACCCCGTCGCAGGCCACGCCCTCGAGCACCACCGTGTCGCGGAGCGTCCGCATCCGGCCGCTCGTCTCGAGGATGATCCGCTCGACCCGCTTTGCGACGCGGTAGCGGTGCCCGCAGTGAAGCTCCATGCCCGGCGCGAACTCGAGGCCGCGGTTCTTGCGCTCCCCGTCGAGCGTGCGCTCGATCTCCGCGAGCGGGAGCACCTCCACCAGCTCGCCCGGCCGCAGCCCGAGCGAGGCCGAGGGCGTGCGCGACGGGGCCGCCGCGCCGCGCGCCCGGCGGCGGATCGAGGCGAGCTTTCCCCCCGCGCTGGTGGCGAAGGCGCGCCCCAGCTGCGCCGGCGTGAGGTTGCCCGTCGCGACGTCGCGCAGGTAGGGCGCCGGGTCCCACCACCGCAGCGGCGCGCCGGCGCGCTGAAGCTCGGTGGACTGGCAGCGCCACTCACTCTCGACGCCGCCCAGGGCCGCCATCGCGAGCACCGGCGGCTCGGCGGGTGGCAGCGGGACCTCGCGGATCGCGATCGGCGTCTCGTCGGCGCGGGCGAGCCAGGCCGTCTTCCACAGGTAGAGGCAGCCGCGATCGCAGCCGCCGTGGGCCGCGCCGTCGCAGCGCATCCCCTCGAGCATCACGGTGTCGGGGAGGCGGTGCATGGTCGTCGATCCCTCGACGCACACGCGATCGGCATGCTTCCACACGCGCAGCCGCCGGCCGACGAAGCGCTCCATCTCGGCCATGAAGGGCAGCCCGTCGAGCGCGCCCGAGGGATCGAGCGTGGCCCGGATCTCGTCTAGCGGGCGCACGACGACGCCGTCGCCGGGACGCAGCTCGCCCGCCGGTGTCGAAATTCGTGGAGTGGCCATCGTCTCCTCCTGTCGGGTGGCGCGGTCCGTCAGTAGCGCAGCGCGGTGATGGAGAGCGCCGCGGCGCTGACCGCGATGTTGCCGGCGAGCAGGCCGATCTCCACCCACTCGGGGGTGGTGATCCGCCGCTCCGGAACGGTGATGGTGTCGCCCGGCTCGATCGAGGTGGCCTTCGAGAGCTGCTGCGAGCGGCCGTCGCGGTGCAGCACCCGCGCGCCTCCGGCGTTGGCGACGCGCGTCGCGCCGCCGGCGAGCGCGAGGAAGTCGGTCGGGGCGAGCCCGCGCCGGTAGGTGTAGAGCCCCGGGCGCGCCACCGCGCCGCCGACGGTCACCGAGTCCTCCCGGCTCGGCACCACCAGCGTGTCTCCCGCGCGCACCTCCACCTCGGGCGCGCGGCCGGCGGTGATCTCGGTGACGTCGAGCGCGATGCGCTTGCGGTTGCCGTCGATAGTGCGGATCAGGTACGCGCTCGAGGGGTCGGCCCACGGCTGCAGCCCGCCCACCTTCGTGATCAGATCGCGCACGCCGTCGCCGTCGACGAACGCCACCGGTACCGACACGTCACGCGGCAGGCTCACCGGCGCGTCGGCGTGGTGATCGACGAGGTTGGGCAGCCGCTGCAGCCCCACCGAAGGATCGGTGCCGGCGCCGATCACCGCCCCCTCGACGATCACCGTGCGCCGCAGGTCGCCGAGCGACGGGACGTAGACGCGATCGCCGTCGTGGAGCGCGAGGAGGCGGCCGGTGTCCGCAGGCACCGACCGCACCGCCAGGCGATCGCCCGAGGCGCGGGTCGTCACGCGGAGCGGCAGCCCGGCCGCCCCGTCGGAGGTGACGCCGCCGGCCAGCGCGAGCAGCTCCGCCACGTCGCGCCCCTCGACGAGCTCGTAGGATCCCGGGCGCCGCACCGCGCCCGCCACCTCGACTTCGACCTCGCGCAGCGGCACGAAGATCGTGTCGCCGTCGAGGAGCGTGGGATCGCCGCCGCGATCGCCGAGCAGCGCGAAGCGCACCAGGTCGGCGACGACCTGCTGCTCCGAGCCGACGCGCCGCACCTGCACCGTGCGCGTGGAGGCGCGCGGCAGCGGCCCGCCCGCCTGCTGCACCAGCGCGCTCACCCGCGTCGCCGGCGTCGCCGGGTAGGTCCCCGGCCGGGCGATCGCGCCCGTCACGTTGACGAGGAAGGTCCGCGGCCGCACCAGCGTGAGGCCGCCCCGGAGCGACGGGTAGACCTCGTGCAGCCGCTTCTCCACCGCCTCGCGCAGCTGCGCGAGCGTGAGCCCGCGCGCGTCGAACACGCCGGCGCGCGGCACCATCAGGCGCCCCTCGGCGTTCACCTCCACCTCCATCGATAGATCACGAATGCCCCACAGTTCGACGAGCAGCCGATCGCCGGGGCCCACCGGGTAGTGATCGGGATCGATCGCGCCCTCCAGCGGCGTGCTCTGGGCGGCCGTCGCCGACGGCGGCGCGCTCGGCGCGAGCGGTGGCTCGCGCGACGGCGCGGCCAGCACCGCGCCGACCTCGGGGACGCGGAGGAGATCCACCCGCTCCGCGGCGGGCGGCGTCTGCGCCATCGCGCGCGCCCCGAGGAGCGCGATCCCCACCAACCATCGACCGTTCATCGATCACCTCCCGCCACGCCCGGCGCCCGATCGGAGAGGGAAAGCCCTTCTCGGCGAGCGCCTTCTCCCGATCCGATATGCGCAGTCCCGTCGATCGGGCAACCGCTCGAAGGACGGTTGTTGACGGCGCGGGGCGCGTGTCGAGAGTCCTCCCGTGGGTCGAGGCGCTCTCCAATGGGGCGAGCGCAAGTCGGCGGGTCGGGAGAGTGGGCGGCGATGGGGATCGGGGCGGAGGCGGCGGACGCTCGCTTCGGCGGCGGACGCGTGGTGGGCGAGGCGCTGGGCGGAGCGTCGCGCGAGGTGGTGACGTGGGGCGTCGCGCTCGGCGTCGCGCTGCGCCTCGGCGGAAGGTGGCCGGCGCCGTCGGTGGTGGCGACGGTGGCGGCGCTGCTGCTGCTGCTCAAGGGCGGCGCGGCGCTGCTCGCGTGGCTGCTGCGCGAGCCCCGGCCGCTCGCGCCGGGCGAGGAGCTGCGGTGGCTCTTCGGCCTCTCGATCATCACCACGGCGATCGCCACGATCGTGCTGCGCGTGGCCCCGCCCGCGGGCGTGGCGCCGTCGCTGGCGTTGGTCGACGGCGCGCTCGCCCTCGGCTTTGGCGCCGCGCTGCGGCTCGTGCCCCGGCTGCGCGACGGCCTGCTGCGACCGCTGTCCGGATCGCGCGGCGTCGCCCTGGTGGCGCGGCCCGAGGTGGCGGCGCTCGAGACGCGGCGCCTCGTCGGCGTCGAGGAGTCCGGCCCGGTGGTGGGCCTGCTCGTCGACGGGCCGACGCGGCGCGGGAGGATCGGCGGCGCGCGCGTGGTGGCGCTCGGCGAGTTCGCGCGGCTGCTCCGGCGGCGGGCGGTGACCGAAGTGATCATCGCGCCGCCGGTGCACGCCGCGCTCGCCTCGACAGTGCAGGCGCTGTGCACCCACGCCGAGGTGCCGTGTCGCACGCTGGCGGCGCCGCGCCCCGTCGGCGTGGGGATCGAATCGATCACCGCCGAGGCGCTCCTCGAGCGCCCGCCGGCGCAGCTCCACTGCGACGAGATCGTCCGCATGCTCGCCGGGCGTCGCGTGCTCGTCACCGGCGCGGGCGGCTCCATCGGCTCCGAGCTGGCGGTGCAGGTGGCGCGCTTCGACCCGGCGCTCCTGGCGCTGGTCGACCGCACCGAGAACGCGCTGTTCCTCGTCGAGCGCAACCTCGAGGCGCGCGCCCCTCGCTGCGAGCTGCAGGCGCGGCTCCTCGACGTACGCGACGCGGCGGGCGTCGAGCGGCTCTTCTCGTCGCTGCGCCCCGACGTGGTGTTCCACGCGGCGGCCCACAAGCACGTGCCGCTGATGGAGCGCCACGCCGCCGAGGCCGCCCACAACAACGTGCTCGGCACGCGCACCGTCGGCGACGCCGCGCACCGTCACGGCGCCGACGCCTTCGTCTTCATCTCGACCGACAAGGCGGTCAACCCGACCAGCGTGATGGGCGCCACCAAGCGCCTCGGCGAGCTGTACGTGCAGGGCATGGCGCGCCGGAGCGAGACGCGCTTCGTCGCCGTGCGCTTCGGCAACGTGCTCGGCTCGTCGGGCAGCGTGCTGCCGATCTTCCTCGAGCAGCTGCGCCGGGGCGGTCCGCTCACCGTCACGCACCCCGAGATGCGGCGCTACTTCATGTCGATCCCCGAGGCCTGCCAGCTCGTGCTCCAGGCGGGCGCGCTCGGCCAGGGCGGCGAGGTGTTCGTGCTCGACATGGGCGCGCCGGTGCGCGTGGTCGACCTCGCGCGCCGCGTGATCGAGCGCGCCGGGCTGCGCCCCGGCATCGACGTGGGCATCGCCTTCACCGGCATGCGGCCCGGCGAGAAGCTGTTCGAGGAGCTGACCCTCGACGCGGAGCACGCCGACCGGACGCGCCACCCGTCGATCTTCGTCGGCCGCATCGACACCGTCCCGTGGGGGGAGGTCGAGCGCACCCTCGAGACGCTCGAGCGCCTCGTGCGCACCGGCGACGACGGCGCCGTGGTGGCGGCGCTCGAGGAGGCGATCCCCGAGTACATCGCGTCGGGCTCGGCGCGGTGGCTGCGCGACGAGCCCGCGGCCATCCGGCTCGTCGAGGAGGCGACTCCATGATCGTCGCGGCGCACCAGCCGGCCTACCTGCCGTGGCTGGGCTACTTCGACAAGATCGCCCGCGCGGACGCGTTCGTGCTCCTCGACGACGTGCAGTACGAGGCGCAGAACTTCCAGAACCGCAACCGCATCAAGCTGGCGACGGGCGCCTGGTGGCTCACCGTGCCGCTCCGCCGCCGCGGCCGCGACGAGCGCATCTGCGACAAGCTCATCGCCGACGAGGGCGAGGGCGGGCGGCACCACTGGCGGCGCCGCAGCCTCGCCACGCTCGACCTCAACTACCGCCGCGCGCCCTATTACGGGCGCTACCGCGACGCCCTGGTCGAGGCCTACCACCTGCGCTGGGCGCGCCTGGTCGACCTCGACCTCTACCTGCTGCGGCGGATGATGGAGTGGCTCGACGTGCGGCGGCCGATCTTCGTCGCCTCGACGATGGGCCTTTCGGGGCAGAAGACCGATCGCATCCTCAGCTTCTGCCAGAAGCTCGGCGCCACGCGCTACCTGTCGGGATCGGGCGGCTCGCGCGGCTACCTCGACGTGGCGAAGCTCCGCGAGGCGGGCATCGAGGTGGAGTGGCAGCGCTTCGAGCACCCGCGCTACCCGCAGCGCCACCCCCACGTCGGGTTCATCCCCCACCTGAGCGCGCTCGACGCGCTGTTCAATTGCGGACCGGCCGCGGCCGGGATGATCGGGACTTCGTCCCCGAAGCCGACGTTCGCGGTGGCGGCGGCGGGAGGTGCGTGAATGGCAAAGCTCATGGACGTGCGGTCGCCGTTTCCGCGAGTGCTGGCGATCGGCGCTCACCCCGACGACATCGAGCTCGGCGCGGGCGGCCTCCTCGCGCGCCTCTCGCGCTCCGGCTCGCGCGTGGTGATGGCGGTCTGCTCGGTGCCGACGCAGGCCGAGGAGCGCCTCGCCGAAGCGCGCCGCGGCGCGACGCTGATCGGCGCCGAGCTGGTGACGGTGTGCGGCGTCGAGCCGGTGCGCGTGGAGGACGTGCCGATGCACCGCATCGTCGCCCGCCTCGACGAGATCATCGCCCGCGAGCGGCCCGAGCTGGTGGTGACGCACTCCATCCGCGACGTGCACTGGGACCACCAGCTGGTCCACAACGCGACCATCTCCGCGCTGCGCCGCACGCCGTGCGATCTGCTCGCCTTCGTCTCCACCCCCGAGCTGAACGCGGCGTCGCACTTCCTCGGCGACTGCTTCGCCGACATCACGGAGACGATCGACATCAAGCTCGAAGCCGTCGCCGCCCACGCCACGCAGACCGCCAAGGGCAGCGCGAACCTCGATTCGTGCCGCGACATCGCCAGGGCGCTGGGCCGGATTTCCGGGGTGACGTACGCGGAGGCGTACGAGGTATTGCGACTGCGGCTGTGACGAGGCGCCGCTAGCCTCGCGTCATGGCGCGAAGGGGCCCGACCCGTTCTTCCCGCGGTGAAGGTCGGTGCGCGCGAATCGGCGGCCACGCTCGCGCGCGCCGCCCTCGTCGTCGCCGACTGCACTTTCTGCATCGGGCCCGAGCATCCTGATCGCCGGCGCTGTCGTCGAACCATGGCGTGTCCCCGCGATCGATCCTCCTCGTGACTGCGGCGCTCCTCAGTGCCTGCCATTCGAACGAAGAGCCGTCGCCCGCACCGGCCAGGTCGCCACCGCCGCCCCCCGACTCCGGCGGCCTGCTCGAGGACAGCTTCGATCAGCTCTACCCACTTTTCCTGCTCCACAAGCTCGACGAGCGGGCGCGCGCGCAGCAGTGGAGCCGCTACCAGGACAGGTGGGTGCGCTGGACCGGCACCTTCGTCGCCTGCACCCGCAATGGCGCGCTGTTCCGGCACCTCCAGCAGACCTCCACGTTCGACGTGTCGCTGGAGGTCGATCCGGCGGTGCGCAAGCGACTCATGGCGGTGAAGCCCGGAACGCCCGTCGCCTACGTCGGCCAGCTCCATGCCTATGATCCGGTGCTCGGCACCTTCTTCCTCGTGCGCGGCGATGTCGTGGTCGGCGCGGGCGGCGGCGGTCCCTGAGGCGGCGTTCCTCGCGGCACGTGGCTTGACCGGACGCACCCCGATGAGAGGATTTCCGACCCGATGAGAGACGAGAAGGAAGGGCAGCGGAATCGACCGGACGCGCCGCACTCGTGCGATTACTTCACTCCGGTTCGCCGCTATTGGTGGAATGCCGACTTCCTCGAGCTCATGGCGCGAAGGTGGGCGTTGTCCGCCGCCCGCTCGGCGCTCGATGTCGGCTGCGGCGTAGGCCACTGGAGCGCCGTCCTGCGGGCCCTCCTTCCGGCCAAGGCGACGCTCCTCGGGATCGACCGCGAGCCGCGCTCGGTCGCCATCGCGCGGGACGTGGCGGCCGGCGCTCCGGGCCCGCCGCGGCACCACCTCGTTGCCACCGCCGAGGCGCTCCCGTTTCCCGACGCGAGCTTCGATCTCGTGTCCTGCCAGACCCTGCTCATCCACGTCCGCGATCCGCGCGCCGTGTTGCGCGAGATGCTGCGCGTGCTCGCGCCCGGTGGCCTCCTCGCCGTCGTCGAGCCGAACAACTCGATCGTTCCCCTGGTGGCCGGTCACGCCGGGCCTCTGGCGCCGGCGCAGCTGGCCGAGCGCGTGGCATTCCTCCTTACCTGCCAGGAAGGTCGAATCGTGATTGGAGAAGGAGATTTCTCCGTAGGAGAGGCGATCCCGGGGATGCTCGCGGAGCTGGGTCTTGCGGGCATTCGTGTCTTCCTGTCCGACAAGACGCTGCCCTTGTTCCCCCCCTACGCGGGCGACGAGCCGCAGGCGCTCCTCGCGCCGCTCCGCGCGGACGCCGACCCGGAGTTCTGGCTCTGGAGCAAGGCCGACACGCGGCGCTACTTCCTGGCCGGCGGAGGCGCTGCCTCCGAGTTCGACCGCGGCTGGGAAAGCCTGCTCGACGACCATCGCACCGAGAAGGCCGCGCTCCGCGCCGGCACCCTTCAGCGCGCCGGTGGGCGACTGCATTACCTCTGCAGCGGCCGAAAACCGGGCAGCGCGCGCCCCGCATTCTCGACCCCGAGGTGATCCCCATGCGATTCGCATTCACCGCTTCCGATCGTTATCTGGGCGCCATCCAGGCGCTCTGCTCTGCCGGCTGGGAGCCGATCAAGCTCTTCACCTCGCCGACCGACGATCGGCTTCACCACAACCGCGGGTCGATCGAATTCGCGCTGGCGCGGGGCCTGCCGATCCAGCTTTCGCGCCTCTCGGAGCGAGACCTCGCGGCGCTCGCCGAAGATGGCTGCGAGGCGCTCGTCGTCGCGAGCTATCCGTGGCGCGTCCCTCCCTGGCAATCCGATTTGAGGTACGCAATCAACTTCCATCCGTCGCCGCTGCCGATTGGACGCGGGCCGTATCCCCAGGTTCGCGCGCTGCTCGATGGCCACGGCGAGTGGGGCGTGAGCTGCCACAAGATTGCGCCGGAGCTCGACGCCGGCGACCTGCTCGGGGTCGAGCGCTTCGCGCTGGGGCCGCACGAGACGCACGAGACCCTGGACGCTCGAATCCAGCTCGCGCTGCCATCCCTCGCCGGCGCCATTGCGGGCGATTTCGAGGCGCGCTGGGAACGTGCCACGCCGCAAGGCGCGGGGAGCTGGTTTCCCGCTCCCAACGATGACGATCGAACCCTCGACTTCGATCGGCCGCTCGAGCACCTGCTTCGCCAGATGCGCGCTTTCGGTCGCCTCGAGTGCATCGCCACCGTCGACAAACTACGCTTCTTCGTACACCAGGCCACCGGCTGGGTGGAGCCCCACCGCCACCGGCCGGGGACGCTCGTGCACGGCACGCATTTGTCGATGGTGGTCGCCGTCGCCGACGGCTTCCTGGTGATCTCCGAATGGAGCATCTATCCGCCCGGGCTCCCCACCGGCCGGCGGCGGTGATCCTGCCGAGGCCTGATTGCCTTTTTGCCTCAATTGCCTTTCGCCCCCGTCCCCAGCACGTGCAGCAAGAACCCGAAGCGGTCGGCCGCCTCGTCGATGCGCTTCGCCGTCGGCTTGCCCGAGCCGTGGCCGGCGCGGGTGTCGATCCGGATCAGCACCGGCGGCGCGTCGGGGGCCTTCAATTGCGCTGCCTGGAGCGTCGCCGTGAACTTGAAGGTGTGTGCCGGCACGACGCGGTCGTCGTGGTCGGCCGTCGTGAGCAGCACCGCCGGATAGCGCGTCCCCGGCTTGACGTTGTGCAGCGGCGAATAGGCGCGCAGCACCGGGAACATCGCCGGATCATCGGAATTGCCATAATCCTCCGACCACGCCCAGCCGATGGTGAATTTGTGGAAGCGCAGCATGTCCATCACGCCCACTTGCGGGACCGCGGCGGCGAACAGATCGGGGCGCTGGGTGAGGCAGGCCCCGACGAGCAGCCCGCCGTTCGAGGCGCCGCCGATGGAGAGCTTCGCCGGCGAGGTGAACCTGTTTTTCACGAGCCATTCGGCGTCGGAGATGAAGTCGTCGAACACGTGCTGCTTGTTCGCGCGCGTGCCCGCAAGGTGCCACGCCTCGCCGTATTCGCCGCCGCCGCGCAGCACGCCCACCGCGAAGACCCCGCCCGCCTCCATCCACGCCGCCGACGCCGGCGAGAAACTGGGAGTGATCGAGATCGAGAATCCGCCGTAGCCGTAGAGGAACGTCGGGGTGCTGCCGTCGAGCGGGATCCCCTTTTTGTAACTCACGAACAGCGGCAGTCGCGTGCCATCCTTGCCCGTGACGAACACCTCGCGACTCTCGTATTTGCTGGCGTCGAAATCGACCTTTGCGCGCTGCCATAGGGCGCTCTTTCCCGTCTTGAGGTCGTAGCGCATCACCGCGCCCGGCTCGAGGTAGCCCGTATAGCGATAGAAGGTCTCGCCGTCGCTGCGGCGGCCGTCGAAGCCCGTCGCCGTCGTCACCGGCGGCAGGTCGATCGGCGCCACCAGCTTGCCCGAGAGGTCGTGCACCTCGACCAGCGAGGTCGCGTCGTGGAGATAGGAGAGGATCAGCCGGGCGCCGACGATCGAGCTCGACTCGAGGGCGTCCGGGCGCTCGGGCACCAGCTGCTTCCATTTCGCCGCCTCGGGGTGTCGCAGGTCGACCGCCACGATGCGACTGCGCGGGGCGTCCTTGTCCGTCGAGAGGTAGAAAATCGGGCCGTCGTTTCCGAGGTAGGAATAGCGGGCGTCGAACCCCGACAACAGCTCGACCACCTTCGGGCGCTTCGCCTTCAAATCGAGATAGAAAAGCTGCGTCTTCGGCGAGGTCCCCTTCCAGGCCGTGATGACGAGGTAGCGCCCGTCCTCGCTCGCCGTCGGCGAGAAGCCCAACTCCTTTTCATCCTTGCGCTCGTAGAGGAGGACGTCGGCCGACTGGGGAGTTCCGAGCTTGTGGACGTACAGCTTGTTGTAGTAATTCGGCGCGGTGAGGAGCTGCGCCGCGGGCGGCTCGTCGAAGCGGGCGTAGTAGAGGCTCTTGCCGTCGTGGGAGAAGGTGGGCGAGGTGAACTTGACCCAGCGGATCAGGTCGTCGCGGTCCTTGCCTGTCGCCACGTCGCGCACCCGCCATTCCACCCAGTCCGAGCCGGCCTGCGCGAGGCCGTAGGCGAGGAGCGCGCCGTCGTCGGTCACGTCCCAGCCGGAGAGGGCCACCGTGCCGTCGGCGGCCAGCGTGTTCGGGTCGAGCAGCACGCGCGGCGGCGCGTCGAGCGAGGCGGCGGTGAAAAGGACGTTCTGGTTTTGCAAGCCGTCGTTGTGGGTCCAGAAATAGTGTTTCCCGGCCTTCCGGGGGGGCGTGAATTTCTCGTAGTTCCACAGCCTGGTGAGCCGCTCGCGGAACGGCGCGCGCTCGGGCAGCTTGTCGAGGTAATCGGAGGTCAGGCGGTTCTCCGCCTCGATCCAGGCGCGCGTCTCCGGCGAGTCGGAGTCCTCGAGCCAGCGGTAGGGATCGGGGACCTTCGTGCCGTGATAATCGTCCACCACGTCGCAGCGTCGGGCGTCGGGGTAGAAATAGGCGCTTTTCGGGGCGGGGGGCGCCGTCTTCGCTTTTGCGGCCGGCGTCGCGGGCGCGGCCGTCGGAGGGGCGGCGACGGCCCCCTTGCCCACCCGCGGGCCGCAGGCGGGCACGAGCGTGAGGGCGAGAAACATGGCAGGAACGAAATGGCGGTTCATGGCCTCTCCGTGGGAATCGAGAATCAATGGCCGGTCGGCTCGAGCAGCACGAATCGGGGGTAATCGATGTTGTCGTCGTTCATGAGCGAGGTGAAGTCCGTCACCGAGGTGAAGGGCGCCAGAAGATTGGTGCAGTAGGTCAGCGCGGTGGCGCCCGCCGGCGCGCTCAGCTCGGGGTGCGCCTTGGCCGAATAGACCAGTGTGTTGGCCTGATTCGCCTCGAGCGGGCGGAAGATCGTCGCCAGATCGGACCACCCGACGCCGAGCAGCCCCGAGTCGCGCGCCGCCACGTTGGCGCCGCCGTAGCCGTCCACCTGAACCTCGATGAAGCGCGCGGAGACCGGGTCCCAGTGGATCGACAGCCCGATCTGCCCGTCGGTCAGCACCGGCTGCGGGCGCTCCGTGATTTGGGCGAGCGGCACCCAGCCCTGCTGGCCCACGTACCACTCGAGCTTCGAGAGATCGCCCGCCGCCGCGTCGGCGACGGCGGCGCGCATCAGGTGGAGATCGTGGTTGCCCGTCTCGGCCACGTCGATCGCCTCGCCCGGGCTCATCAGGTAGAGGTAGCCGTCCTTCACCAGCGCGCCGCCGGCGCCGATGAGCACCTCGAACGCGTTCGGCGGCACCGCCACGGGGTGGGTGGTCCACATCGGCGGTGGATCGTCCGGGTCGTCGACGAGCAGCGCCTGCGAGGCGTCGGCGAGGATCTCGAGGCCACCCGGGTCGGCATGCTCGCGGAGCTGGAAGAGGAGCAGCTTGTCGCCCACCCGCGCGCCGTGGCCCGGCCAGAGCCACTCGGCGCCCTGATCGGGGAAGAACGAGCTGGGCTTGTCGCCGCCGGTCGCCCAATAAAAGGCCATGGCCGCCGTCGTCGGGTCGGCGCCCGTCTGAATCGCAACGCTGTTGTGGACCAGGGTCGATTGGCTGCGGAGGTGGGCGTCGCTGGTGGCGATGAAGCTGTCGCCGAACAGCCAGAGGACGCGGCCGTTGCCGAGGTCGATCGAATAGGCCGCATCGCCGCCGAGCCAGCGCGGCTCGCGGTGGAAGAGGACATCGGCATCGG
>JAJXSP010000134.1 GCA_021784515.1 Myxococcales bacterium
CGCCGCAGCATAATCACTCCCCGATCACCCGCAAGGTGCGCGCTCGCTTTTTTCCTTGACGCACGGCGCCCGTCGGTGCGTCGAAAGCGCCGCCGCGGTGGTCACGGCGCTACCCGCGGATCGGGGCACCGAGCACCCGCCTGCCACCGTCGCCGCGCTCCTCGCCGCCCTGGTGGCGCTGCCGCCGCGGCGCGAGCTGTCCGACGTCGAGGCGGCCGCCCTCACCGCCGGCCGCGCCGCGTGGAACCGCGAGCAGGGCAACGACGCCGAGGAGACGGCCGAGGACGGGGCCACGTTCAACCCGCGCGCCGCCCTGGCCGCGGTGGAAGCCGGCGCGATAGAGATCGCCCGCCGCGCCCTCGCCGTGGCCGCCGCCGCCCGCGACCCGTTCGCCGCCGGCGCCGCTGAGGCGCTCGATCTCCCGGCGCTGTCCATCTTCACCAGCGACTGCTACACCGCCGCCGAGGATGCCGACTACCTCGACACCCGCCGGCGCGCCGACGAGGGCGCGATGGCTGTCACCGACGCGCTCGAGCACGCGCCCGCCGTCGCCCGCCCCGACCGCGAGGCCCGCGTCGACGAGCTGCTCGTGCTCGCCGAGTGGAAGCAGGGGCCGTTCTCCGAGGTGCGCGGCCGTGGCATCGCCGTGTGCGCCGACCTCGCGCAGCAGGCGGCGGCGCTCGCCGAGGCGATCGCCGACCCGCTCGCCCCGGGCGCTCGCGACCGCGCCACCGACGCGGAGTGTGCGATCGCCAACCTCGTTCACGACGTCGGTCTCGAATGGCCGGCGGCGCTGGCGTGGTACGTCGAGAACGGGATCGCGGCGGAGTCGCACGCCGGCGCCGAAGCGCCCGAATGTGAGTGGGGCAGGGCGCCGGGACAGGGCGGCTGCGGCCGGCCCGTGGCGAAGGGCGCGCGGTGGTGTCCGCTTCACGAGGAGGAAACTGCGGCCGGCGAGGAGCCGCCCGGCCCGCAGCTGCCGCCGAAGGTGGACGCCGCGCGCGTCGATCGCCTGCTCGCGCTGGCGCCGCGGGGCTGGTGGGCCGGCGGGCGCATGACGCTGGCCGAGCTGCGCCAGCGCCTCGAGGATGCCGGCGCTCGCCACTTCCGCGCCTTGCACGCCGTCGAGTGGACCTTGGGCGGCAGCCTCGATCTCGGCGACCCCTTCGCCCCCGATGCCTACCAGCGCGCCCGCGCCGCCGGTGCCGAGCTGCGCGCCGTCGCCGAGGAGCTGCTCGGCGCGACGGGGCTGCTCGAGGCCGTCGAGCAGCTGCCGATCGCGCTGCTGCTCGGCGAGGTGAAGGAGCGCCACGGGCGCCGCGCCGGGCGATGCAAGGCCGACTGCTGCAAGCTCCCGACGGCGCCCGGCGAGGCGCTGTGCACCTGGTGCAAGGCCCACGGCTGGACGGCCGACGCGGTGCGGACCGCCGGGCCCGTGCGGCCCGCGAAGCGCACCCGGAAGCAGGCGGTGCGCGCGTGATTGCCGCGGACGAAGCGCGCGCGCGCCTCGGCGCGCTGGCGGCGATGCTCGCCGGGCTCCCCGAGCGCCAGCGCGGCCCGTCGCCGCTCGCGCCGCTCATCCTCGACGAGCTGCGCGAGCTCGAGCGCGCCCGCGCCCGCGGGACGGCGTGACATTCCCTGTCCGACCGCTGCGGTAGGAGCGGCAACCCGGGGCGCGGCCGCTCGTCGGTGGGCCGCGCTCCGTTCAACCTCACCGACGGGCGCCCGCTCTTTTCTCCCCTGCCCTGTACTATAAGGGATTGACTTTCAGAACAGGGGGCGCATAGTAGCCCCATGCTCAACATCGCGAACGTGACGAAGGAGTGGAAGCGGCTGGCGCGGACCACCAAGCAGGCGCCGATCGTGAGGGTGTGCAAGGCGTGCAACGGCGACGGCTGGCGGTGGGCCTATCCCGACGAGGACGCCACCTTTCAGATCGTCGCCATCTGCACCCTCTGCGATGGCCACGGCATCGTGAAGCCGCGCGGTCGGAGGGCGCACTAGATGCCGGCCCGAGCAGACGAACGCCGGGCGATCGTCGAGGCCGCACACGCCCTCGACGTGCCTGTTGAGGCGCTGCGGAAGTGGCTCGCCGCCTACCGCCGGGACCACGGGGGCGTGACGCACGGGCGGCCGCGCCGGGAACTGGACGCGCGCAAGGTCGCCGCCGCGGTCAAGGGCCGCAGCTTGCGCGAGGCCGCCGCGCTCCTCGGCATCCCGCACACGACGCTCGCCGGCCACTTGAACCGGCTGAAGAACACCGACAAGGGAGGCAAGTAGGCCATGGGGGACATCAAGCGTCGACACGGCAAGCTCTACATCCGGTGGTACGACGGGACCGGGAAGCGCCGGCAGAAGGCGACCACCTGCCGCACGGAAGCGCAGGCGCTGAAGCTCTTGCGCGACAAGGAGGCCGAGGCGGAGAAGGTCCGCGACGGGCGCCTCGAGCAGCCCCTCGGCCCGACCGCCGAGGACCTCGCCCGGCGCGTGATCACCGTGCGCGACCTCGCCGCGCGCTTCCTCGGCGACGTCGAGGGCGAACCGGGCTACGCGCCGCCGCGCATCAAGTCGATCGACAACTACCGGCGCAGCGCGCGGAAGAACGTGGCACGCCTGCCGGCCGCCTTCCTTGACCTGCCGGTGGCCCGCGTGCGCCTGGCTGACGTCGAGCGCGTGCGCGATGGCCTGCGCGTGCGGCGCGGCGTGAAGGCGGGCGACGAGCAGCGCCAGCTTGCGGGGGCCAGCGTGGTGCAGCTCCTCGCGATGCTGTCCAAGCTGTTCTCCTGGGGCCGCAAGATGGGGCACACCGACTGCGCGAACCCCGTGCAGGGCGTGGAGCGGCCGCGCGTGGCCGCTTCGCTCGACTTCCTCGACAAGCCCGAAGCCTCGCGCCTGCTCGCGCGCGCCGAGGCAGACGCGACCGCGCGCGGCGCCAGCTACACCGCGCGGGCGCTCTGGCCGATGGTCGCGACCGCGATCTACTGCGGCTTGCGGAAGGGCGAGATCTTGGGGCTGCGATGGCGCGACGTGGCGCTCGAGGCCGGGCGCCTCGACGTGCTGCACTCGTACGACCTCGCGCCCAAGTCGGGCAAGGCGCGCCACACCCCGATGCACCCCGAGCTCGCGCGCGCGCTGCGCTGGTGGAAGGAGCGCGCACCCGACTGCGAAGGGCTCGCGTTCCCCGTCGAGGACGCGCCCGGACGCTTCCGCATGGGCAACGAAAGCGAGCTGCTCGGGCTGCCGGAGGCGCTGAAGGAGGCCGAGTGCCACACGCCCGCCGACGGCCACCCCTGGCACATGCTCCGCCACACCTATGCCTCGCACTTCGTCATGGCCGGCGGTTCGCTGTACGAGCTGCAACGGCTGCTCGGCCATTCCACGCCGATGATGACGCAGCGGTATGCCCACCTCGCGCCCGACCACCTCGCCGCCGCAGTGGCGCGCCTCGACTTCACCGCGCCGACGCCGGCGAAGGTATCCAATCTCGCCGCCGCGCGAGCGAACCGGGCGCAACGGGACCGGTCCCGCAATGACCCTGCTTGATGGGACCGGATCCGGGACCGGAAGCGAACACGGTACCGGCCGGGACCGCCCCTTTTCGATGCCGTTTCTCGTCGGTGAGTCCCCGGGGCGGGATTCGAACCCGCACGCCTTGCGGCTGGGGATTTTAAGTCCCCTGCGTTTACCGGTTTCGCCACCCGGGGGCCTCGCCATCATAGACCGCGCCGCGCTCGCGCACCCGGCCGCCCTTTTTTCGCGCAACTCCCTCGACGACCTGCCGATACCTTGCACCCGATGATCGCCGCGGCGCTCCGGCCCGCGGGCGCTGACAACGCGGGGCGCGCGCGTCGCCCGCCGCGCGAGCCTCTGCTACTATCCCCGCGCCGCGGGCGGAACAGGGCGCCGCGCACAACGAAAAAGGAGAGGACCAACATGCTCGAAACCGTCCGTGTGCAGGCGGTCATCCCGGCCAGTCCGGAGCGCATCTACCAAGCGTGGCTCGACTCCGCCGAGCACAGCGCCTTCACGGGCGGCGGCGCCGCTACCGTCGAGCCGACGATCGGTGGCCGGCACACCGCGTGGGATGGCTACATCGAAGGTACGACGGTCGAGCTGGAGCCCGGCCGGCGGATCGTCCAGACCTGGCGCGCGAGCGACTTCCCCGAGGGAAGCGGGGAGTCGCGCATCGAGCTCACCCTCGAGCCGCACGAGGACGGTACGCTCGTGACGATCGATCACGTCGACATCCCCGAAGGGCAGGGCGAGTCGTACCGCGTCCGCTGGCACGAGCACTACTTCGATCCGATGACGCGCTACTTCGGCGGCGACACCGGCGACGTGGCGCGGGAGATCTCCGGCGAGCCGCTGGAGCAGGCGAGCGGTGCGATGCAGGAGGCCGACGAGCCCGACGAGACGTTGGTGGGAGAGGCGGTGGTCGTCGAAGAGACGCTCGTGGAGGAGCCGTACGAAGGGACGGCCGTCGAGGCGCCGCCGGTCGTGAAGGAGCCGCGGGCGAAGGCGACACGGAAGCCGGCCGGCAAGAAGCCCGTCGCGAAGAAGCCGCTCAAGCAGGCCGCCGCGGAGAAGCCGGTCGCGAAGAAGCCGATCAAGCAGGCCGTCGCGAAGAAGCCCGTCGCGAAGAAGCCGATCAAGAAGGCCGTCGCGAAGAAGCCGGTCGCGAAGAAGCCGGTCAAGAAGGCCGCCGCGAAGAAGCCGGTCGCGAAGAAGCCGGTCAAGAAGGCCGCCGCGAAGAAGCCCGTCGCGAAGAAGCCGATCAAGAAGGCGGCCGCGAAGAAGCCGGTCGCGAAGAAGCCGGTCAAGAAGGCCGCCGCGAAGAAGCCCGTCGCGAAGAAGCCGGTTCGGAAGGCGGCGAAGGCGGCGCGGAAGCCGGCCAAGAAGATCGCGGCGAAGAGGCCGGCCGCGAAGAAGCCGCCAAAGGGCAGGGCGCGCGGTCGTTGATCGTCGCGCTCCGCCCCTCACTCGAGCGCTCGCTCGCCCTCCAGCACGACGATACGTTGATCGACCTCGGCGGCGGCGCCACCGCCGTCGACGGGGAGGTCTCGCCCGGCGCGCCGATCGCCGTCTCGCTGTGGGCCCGCGACGGAGCGCTCGACGGCGCGGCGCTCCGCTGCGCGCCCGACGGCGAGGAGGAGCTGCACCCGATGGAGGTGGTCGAGCGCGCCGCCGGGCGCGCGCGCTGGGTCTGCACGATCCGGCCGCGCGTCGAGCGGCTGCGCTATCGCTTCCGCCTCGAGCGGCCGGGCGGCGTGCTCCACCTCGGCATGGTCGGCCTCTCGCCGATCGATCCCGTCGACGCCTTCGACTTCACGCTGCTCGCCGGCGCGCGCCCGGCGTGGCCGCTCGACGCCGTGCTCTACCAGATCTTCCCCGACCGATTCGACGACGGCGACGCGGCGAGCAACGTGCGTGACGGGCAATGGTCGCTCCGCGGCGCCTCGACGCGCGCGCGCCGCTTCGGCGACCCGCCGCTTTCGTTCCGCGAGGCGGGCAACCTCGACTTCTACGGCGGCGACCTCGCGGGCGTCGAGCGGCGGATCGATCACCTCGCGCGCCTCGGCGTAAGCGGCCTGTTCCTGAACCCGATCTGGCCCGCGCTCTCCAACCACCGCTACGACCTCCTCGACCACGGGCGCGTCGATCCCCACCTCGGCGGCGACGGCGCGCTCGCCTCGCTCGCCGCCGCGCTGCACGCGCGGGACATGCGCCTCGTGCTCGACGTGGTGCTCAACCACACCGGCAGCGGCCACCCGTGGTTCAACCGCGAGGGGCTGTTCGGCGACGGCGGCGCATGGAACGACCCCGCCGCGCCCGAGCGCGACTTCTACCTCTTCGACGAGTGGCCGCACCGCTACCGCGCCTGGATGGGCATCGACACGCTGCCGCGGCTCAACCTCGGGAGCCCGGCGCTCCGCGCCCGCCTCGTCGAGAGCCTCGGGCGCTTCCTCCGCCCGCCGTTCCTCGTCGACGGCTACCGCTTCGACGTGGCGAACATGATGGGGCGCGACGGCGCGGAGCAGTTTCACCGCCCGCTGTGGACCGAGCTGTCGTCGTCGCTGCGGCGCGAGCGGGGCGAGGCGTGGCTGGTCGGCGAGCACTTCTTCGATCCCGACAAGCTGCTCAAGGGCGACGGCCTCGACGGCGTGATGGCCTACCACGCCTTCACCTTCCCGCTGCGCGCGTGGCTCCTCGGGCGTGACCGTCGCGGCGCGCCGAGCGCGATCGACGCCGCGGACCTGGTCGCGCTGTGGCGCGCGTCGTGGGCACGCGCGGGCTTTTCGGCGTGGCGGCGTTCGTCGCTGCACGTCAACACGCACGACATCCCGCGGCTGCAGAGCGAAGGCGACGCGCGCGCGCTCGACGTCGCCACCGCGATCCAGCTCGCGCTGCCGGGCGTCCCCTGCCTCTACTACGGCGACGAGATCGGGATGGCCGGCGGCGCCGACCCGGACAACCGCCGCTGCATGGAGTGGGACGAGTCGCGCTGGGATCGGGCGCGGCTCGGGCGCACGACCGATCTCGTGAAGCGACGGCGCGGCTCGCCCGCGCTGCGGCGCGGCGGCTTCGTCGACCTCGGCTCGGCGGGCGACGTGCTCGCCTTCGCGCGCCCGCTCGGCGACCGGACGGCCGTGCTCGTCGCCACGCGCTCGCGCGAGCCGATCACCGTGCGCGTCCCGATCGACGGCCTGCCGGGCGCGCGCTCGCCGACGATCGACGTCGGGCTCGACCCGATGAGCGCCCGGATCGTCGAGCTTGCGTGATCGGGACTACGGCGCGCAGGCCCGGAGCGTGACGCCCCCGACGACGACGTTCGGCTTGAGCGCGATGCAGTTCGGGAGCTTCTCCGTGCAGGGCGCGTCGTTGCAGAAGCGCGTGCAGAGGTTGTCGACACACAGGCCGCTCGCGCAGCTGGAGTTGTCGACGCACGGAGAGCCGATCGATCCGTTGCCCCCGGGGACGCACACGAGCATCCAGACGTTGTTCTGATCCTGGAGCGGGTCGCAGCCCCAGCCGCCGGGGCACCACTGCCCGGCGGTGCGGGTGATCCCGCACTGCGTGAGGCAAATCCCGCCGCCGCAGATGCCCGACCGGCAGTCGTCGGGGGTGTTGCACGGATCGCCGATGCCGCCTGCGCCCGAGAGCGTGTACTGCGGCACGCACATCAACTTCCCGCCGACGGACTGGCAGGCGTGGCGGAGCGGGCAATCCTTCGAGGTGCGGCAGTCGCCGAGGCAGCGTTGGTTCGCCACGTCGCAAAAGGCGCCGCCCGGCTTGCAGTCCGCGCTGGAGTTGCAGATGCCCATGATGTCGACCTGGACGCAGGCGCGGGTGTTGTTGCCGACGTTGGAGCAGCTGTAGCCGGCCGGGCAGTCGGCCGCGCTCGTACAGACCCGGGTGCAGTAGTAGCCGGGGAAACAGGCGCCGGTGCGGCAGTCGCTCCCGAGCATGCATCCGGCCCCGCCGACGTCGGACTGCGCGCAGACGGTGTTCATGCCGTTGGACTGCACGCAGATGTCGCCGGGCATGCAGCCGTCGTTGGCGAGATTGCCGTTGCAGTCGCCGGCGCACTCGTGGTCGCCCTGCGCCCACGGGTCCGCCGCGCACACCTGTTTGCCCGCGAGTGGTCCGGACGCGAGCGCGGTGCAGTCGGCGTTGGCCGCGCACACGTCGCCGTAGCCGCCCAGCACATTCGTCATGTCGGGCGGCAGGGCGAGGTCGGGGCGCGGTCTGAGATCGGGCGGGGCGGCGAGATCGATCGGCACCGCGAGGTCGATCGGCACCGCGAGGTCGGGAGCGATCGCCAGATCGGCGAGCGCGCGGAGGTCGGGCGACGCGGCGTCGCGCGCCGGCGTGAGGTCGTACTGCCCGCGCACGATCGTGTAGTCCGGGGGCACGAAGAGATCCGGCGACTCCGCGAGATCATCGGGCGCCGTGGCGAGGTCGTCGGGCGCGGGCGCGAGGTCGGGGCCCGCGAGGTCGGACGCGGCGAGGTCGTCCGTCGCCGCGTCGGCGGCGGGCGCGAGGTCCGCCACCGTCGCGAGGTCGGCGCCGGCGAGGTCGGCGCCGGCGAGGTCGGCGGCGCGTCCCGCGTCGGGCGTCACGCAGCGCCCGAGCACCGTGTCGCAGAACCCCGACGCGCAGTCCGTGTTGGCTTGGCACCCGTTCGCGCACCGCCCGGCGTTGCAGGACCAGCCGGCGGGGCAGTCGGAGTCGAGCAGGCACTTCGACGTGCTCGGCGAGGCGCAGCCCGCGGCGAGCGCGAGGGCGAGGGGCAGGGCGAGGCGCATGATCGATCCTTCGACCTTCTACTTCGAGCAGGCCATGAGGTTGACGCCGTCCGCGACCACCCCGACCGGCAGGCAGTGCGGGAGCGCGGCAGGGCAGGGAGCGCTGTTGCAGAATCGCGAACAATACCGCTGGTTGTTGTTGTCGGTGAGACAGAGCCCCGTCGCGCAGCTCGAGTTGTCGACGCACGGCGCGCCGAGCGAGCCGGTGCCGGCGGGCACGCACAGCAGCACGCTGCCGCCCATGCCATCGTCGACGGGGTTGCACCCGTAGCCGCCCGGGCACCACTGCCCGACCTGCGTCGTGACGCCGCAGCGATCGATGCACTTGTTCGCGTAGCAGGCGCCGCTGCGGCAGTCGTTCGCGGCCATGCAGGGCGCCTCGATGCCGCCGCCTCCGCTGGCCTTGGGCACGCACACGACGTGGTTGCCGAGCTGGCCGTTGCAGGAGTGCTCCAGCGGGCAGTCGGCATCGGAACGGCAGTCGCCGAGGCAGCGCTGGTTGGCGACGTCGCAGTACGTGCTGTAGATGCAGTTGCCGTCGCTCGCGCAGGGGCCGGTGGCGTCCAGGTTGACGCACACGCGCTTGCCGCTCACCGACGAGCAGCTGTAGCCCGATGGGCAGTCGGCGGCGCTGTTGCAAATGCGCGTGCAGAAGTTGGTGTTCGGCTGTCCCTGCGCGCCGAGACAGGCGCCGCCACGGCAGTCGGCGCCCATCATGTTCTGGTTGCACTGCGCGCCGATGTCCGACTGCGCGCACTCGGAGATCGCGCCGATGCAGAAGTCGGCGGGCATGCAGCCGTCGTTCGCCGCGCCGGGCGTGCACGCGCCGAGGCACTCGCGGTCGCCGTTCGCCCACGGGTTGCGCGAGCAGATCATCGAGGCGCACTGGCCGTCGGCCGAGCAGGGGTCGCCGTAGCCGAGGGCAGCCGGAGCCTGCGCCATGTCGTCGCCCTCGGGCGTCGCGAAATCCCACGGGGCCACCGCCATGTCGGGCGGCGCTCCACCGTCGGAGGGCGGCGCTCCACCGTCGGAGGGCGACGCCCCGCCGTCGCTGCCGACGCAGCGGCCGAGCCCCGGATCGCAGCGAGCGCCCGGGCAGTCGAAGTCGCCGCGGCACTCGGTGCGACACGTGCCGCCCATGCAGTACGAGCCCACCTTGCAATCGACGTTGGTCGTGCAGCCGATGCGCGGCGTGGGCGACGCGCAGCCGGCGCACAACGCGGCGGCGAGCAGGGCGTGGCGGAGCGACATCGCGCGGAGCATCGCATGGAGCGCGGCGACGGGGAAAGCGCCTGCTCGCCGGGCGGGCGCGTAATGGAACTTGATGGGAACGGGCCCGCTGCGTCAACATCCACTCGTATGCGTCGCGCCTTCCTCTTCGACCTCGACGGCACGCTGATCGACAGCGAACGCGAGAATGCCGCGGCCATCGATGCCGTGCTGGCGGCGCGCGGGCGCCCGCTCACCGACGAGGACAAGGCGTTCGTGGTGGGGCACGGCTGGCGCGAGATCCACGAGCACCTCGCGGCGCCCGGCGGCGTCGACCTCTCGCTCGCCGAGCTGATGGAGGCCGCCGCCGACGAGAAGGAGCGCCTCATCGCGCGCGGCGGACTGCTGGTGCTGCCGGGCTCGGTGGGGTTCGTGCGACGCGCCGCCACGTTCGGCCGCTGCTCGGTGGTGTCGGGATCGAGCCGCCGCGAGATCGCCTGGGCGCTGCGCTTCCTCGGCCTCGACGACATCGTCCGCTGGTTCGTCGGCGCCGAGGACGTCACCGCGGGCAAGCCGTCGCCCGAGGGTTACCTCGCCGCCGCCCGACGCCTCGACGTGGACCCGTCCGCGTGCTGGGTGTTCGAGGACTCCTCCGCCGGCATCGCCGCGGCGCGCGCCGCCGGCATGCGCTGCGTCGCCCTCGCCGCCGGAAACTTCCTGGGTCAGGATCAATCCAGCGCCGATCTCTGCGTCGAGACCTTCGAGGCGCTCGGCGATCGGCTTTGGGAGTAGGGCCATGTTCTCGCACCTGCCGCCCGCGGTGACGATCTACGAGGTGGGCCCGCGTGACGGCCTCCAGAACGAGGCGCGCCCGGTGCCGACGGCCGACAAGGTGGCCTTCATCGACGCGCTCTCCGCGACGGGGCTGCGCGCGATCGAGGTGACGAGCTTCGTCAACCCGCGCTGGATCCCGCAGCTCGCCGACGCCGCCGACGTCGCGCGCACGATCCGCCGCGTGCCGGGCGTGCGCTACTCGTGCCTCGTGCCCAACCGCCAGGGGCTCGAGCGCGCGCTCGACGCGGGGATGGACGAGGTGGCGGTCTTCCTCTCCGCCTCCGAGACGCACAACAAGCGCAACGTCAACAAGACGATCGCCGAGACGCTCGCCGCATTCGAGGACGTGATCCCGCCCGCGCACGCCGCCGGGGCGCGCGTGCGCGCCTACGTGTCGACGGCGTTCGGCTGCCCGTTCGAGGGGCCGGTCGATCCGCGCGCGGTGGTGGACCTCGCCGTCGAGCTGCAGCGGCGCGGCGTGTACCAGATCTCCCTGGGCGACACCATCGGCGTGGGCACGCCGGTGCAGGTGCGCGACGTGCTCTCGCGCGTGCTCGAGAAGCTCCCCGCTGAGCAGATCGCGCTCCACTTCCACGACACGCGCGGCACCGCGCTCGCCAACATCCTCGTCGGGCTCGAGCTGGGCATCGCGACGATCGACAGCGCGCTCGGTGGCCTCGGCGGCTGCCCGTACGCGCCCGGCGCCTCGGGGAACGTCTCGACCGAGGACGTGGCGTACATGCTCGATGGGATGGGGATCGCGACGGGCGTGGACCTCGACAAGCTGTGCGAGGCCTCGACGCGCGTCGCCTCGCTCGTCGGGCACGAGATGCCGTCGAAGTACCTGAAGGCGCACCTCGGCGAGCGGGCGCGGGGCGAGCGGCGTCGCGCGCCGACGCCGAGCGCCGAGCCCACCACCAAGACGGGGACCTGATGAGCAACGTCCTGATCGAGGAGCGCGCCCACGGCGCGCGGATCCTCACGCTGAACCGGCCCGAAGCGCGCAACGCGTTCTCGCGCGCGCTGGTGGACGAGCTGCGCGCGGCCGTCGCCGCCTCGACGCAGGCGCGGCTGGTGGTGCTGACCGGCGCCGGTGACAAGGCATTCTGCGCCGGCGCCGATCTGAAGGAGCGCCGGGGGATGTCCACCGAGGAGACCCGCCGCTTCCTCGACGATCTGAACGCGCTGATGAACGAGGTGGCGGCGCTGCCGGCGCTGACGCTGGCGGCGATCAACGGCGCGGCCTTCGGCGGCGGCTGCGAGCTGGCGCTGGCGTGTGACCTGCGCGCTGCGGTGCCCGACGCGCAGATCGGCCTGACCGAGGTGACGCTCGGGATCATCCCCGGCGCGGGCGGCACGCAGCGGCTGGCGCGCCTCGTCGGGCCGTCGCGCGCCAAGGAGTTGATCGCGCTGGGGCGACGGCTCGGCGCCGCCGATGCGCTGGCGATCGGCCTGCTCTCCGACGTGGGCGACCCGCTCGCCTGGGCCGAGCGCCTCGCCGCGCAGCTCGCCAACACCGCGCCGCTCGCGGTGGCCGCCGCCAAGCGCGCCATCGACGAGGGTGCGCACCTGCCCATCGCCGAAGGGCTCGCCGTCGAGCGGCGCTGGTACGAGACCACGCTCGGCACCGAGGATCGCCGGGAGGGGCTGCGCGCCTTCGCCGAGAAGCGCCCCCCCGTCTTCCGCGGGCGCTGACTCCCCGGCGGGGCGCATTGGCGCCCGCCCGCAGTTCGAGTAGGATCCGCCGTCGCGTTTCGCCTCGCACGGAGGATCCCGCCCTTGAATCGTGCTTCGATCCGCATCGCCGCCGCGCTCGTGCTCGGGCTGTGCGCGTTCGCTCCGTGGCGGGCGGCGCACGCGCAGGACCTGGTCGCCGCCGGCCGCCACTACAGCGCCGGCCGCGAGGCGTACGACAAGGGGCAGTTCGGGCGCGCCGTCGAGGAGTGGAAGGCGGCGTTCACGGTGACGAAGGACCCGGCGCTGCTGGTGGAGATCGGTGAGGCGCAGGAGCGCGCGGGCGACGGCGCCGGCGCGCTCGCCACCTACGAGCGCTATCTGACGATGGCCCCCACGGGGGGCGACCGCGACGCCGTGGAGAAGAGGATCGCGGCGCTCCGCGCGGCGCCGCCGGCGAAGGAGGTGCCGCCGCCGGTCCCGATCGAGCCGCAGCACGCGCCGCTGGCGCCTCACGCCGAGCATTCGCCGTCGGTGACGCCGCCGCCGGTCGCCGCGCCCGAGGCTCCGCCCGCGAACCCGGACGGCGGCGAAGGGCTGGCCGAGGGCCCGCCATCGAAGCTGCGCGTCGCCGCGTGGGTGGGCATCGCGGCGGCGGTGGCGCTGGTGACGGCGGGGGGGATCATGGGCCTAGCCGCGCAGTCGCGCT
>JAJXSP010000135.1 GCA_021784515.1 Myxococcales bacterium
TTCCACGTCGGCTCGCGAAAAGTGCTGACCGGTGCGGGGGAATGGAAGACGCCGATGCTGCTCGGCATCCTCGACGACCACTCCCGGCTCTGTTGCCATTTACAATGGTATCTCGACGAGACCGCACCCGACGCAGCGCCCGTCACCGACGCCGCGTAGCGCCCTCCCGCCGCCCCCGATCCCCCCGACAATCGCGCTGCTCCCCAACCCGCCGCCGATGAAGGCGATCAGCGCGCCGGCCACGGCCACGCCGATCCAATCGAGCGCCGTGAGGTCAGGCCGATTCACGAGCGCGATGCTACCAGACGGTGAAAGCACTCGGGTGGCAGCGCTCAGCCGTGGGGAAGCGCGCCGTCGTGGGCGCCCACGGCGTGCTTCGTGATCGGGAAGTCACGCCACCGCGCCGGCACGTCCATCGCGGCCGGCAGGATACGGTAGTAGGCCACCGACGGCCCCCCACCGAAGGAGGGGGGCCTCGACGCACAGGGCCGCCGATGGCGAGCACGAAGCTACCAGCGGCGGCCCAACCGGGAAAGTGGCACGGGGTGAGGTCGCCGTGCCAATTCCGATCGAGCGTACCTTGATCGTCATACCCGCCCCTTGGTCACACCACCGCGTCGCCCGCTGCCTCCTCCTCCTCGCCCGCTGCGGCTCCCCGCCGTCGATGATTCTCGTCGCGCCCGTCGAAGAGGACCACCGCGACGTCGGGATTGAATGGTGCCTCGGTCCCGCCCTTCGTGCGCAGCCGGCCGGCGACGCGATCCCATCCGGCGAGGTCGCGGGGCGCGACCAACTCCTCGCGGTGGACCTCGCGCCACGCCGAGGACACTATCTCTGACGCCTCCGAGCTTGTGCCGGCCCGCGACGCAAGGCACGCTCGGCACATGCGCACCACCGGCGTCGTCGCCGCGCTCGTCGCCCTCACCGCTTGCAGCAGCGCCCCGCTCCCCGTGCCCGTCGGCGACGGCGGTTCGATCAATGACGCGGCGAGCGGCGCCGATTTCGCGACGACCGCTACCGCCGATCTCGCCGCGCCGATCGTCATGTGCGTCGGCAACCCGCCGACGTTCCCGGCCTTCGACCGCACCTGCGCCGCCGACGGCGATTGCTTCGTCGCGCGCCACCAGACCGACTGCTGCGGCACCATCGTCGCGTGGGGCCTGCGCTCGACCGAGCAGCCGGCGTTCGCCGCGGCCGAGAAGTTGTGTGAGAGCCAGTACCCGGGCTGCGGCTGCGCGTCGAACAAGGTGACGACGGACGACAGCATGACGACGACGATGGACCACCCGATTGCGGTTCACTGCACGGCGGGGATGTGCCGGACGACGGTGACGTGAACGCGGCCGAGGAGAAGAGATGCCCACGACGTTTGTCAGAATCGTTGCGCACTGGGTCGAGAGCGGAACCGAGTACAGGGACGACTGCCTGTCGTGTGGCGACGTCTTCGGATAAGCGACACCGATGCCGACCTCGACGCCAGCGCCAATCCCGACCGAGTACCACGGCTGGTGGAGGATCACCGAGACCTCCCAATGGGTGAACACTGAACTCGACATCATCGGGCCGGCGCTGATCTCGTTCACGGGCCACGCCGACCGGCTCAGGATGTTCGTGCTCCTCGCCTACGTGAACTGCAAGGCCACGACGACCGGCGTGTCATTCACATGGGAGGGGGCATGGGAGTACGACCCTGTGTCGGGAACCGGCAGCGTGAAACTCGGCAACGACGGGCGGCTCCACGGGAGGATCAAGATCAAGGACGGCGACGCCAGCACGTTCGTCGCAGAGAGGACCGCCGCGCAACGGGAGGCGATCCCGAGCGCGCCGAGCTATCGGGACAAGTGGAAGCGCCGGTGACGACGTGCAGTGGACCGGCGTGCTGCGCTGCGGTGAGTGCCGCGGCCTATGCGGCGCCGGTCACGCTGCTCCCGTGAGTCGCGGGGCGTTACCCCGGACACGGGTGCCCCTGCCCGCCGCAGCAAATCGAGCCGCACGTCTGGCCCGGCATGATCGCGCCGCCGGTGGCGCAGATTTCCCCTCGCGGGCACGCTGCCGCCATCCCGCAGCGGCACGTGTTCGTCTTCGGGTCGCAGTTCTCGCCGGCAGCGCAGCACGCGCCGCCACAGGCCGGTCCACTCGGGCAGCCGCCGCTTGGCGCGCAGCTCATCGGGCCGAGGCTGAGGTCGGCGCCGGCAAGGTCGCGCTCGACAGCGAGGTCGTGCGACGCGGCGAGATCCTGCACTGCCGCCAGATCGCTCGGCGCGGTAGCGAGGTCGACACCGCCCTGCGCGAGGTCACGGCTGACGGCAATGTCCGTCGTCGCCGAAGCATCGACGGGAAGGCCACCGCCACCGCAGCCGGCAACCCGGGCAGCGCCGGCCCCCGCCGGTTCAGCCTTCCGGTGAGCGTGGCTCGGCGGCGGGTCGAGAGCGGTGAGGTGGACGCGGAGATCGTCGAGCTGGTGGTCGACCGGCGCCGTTGATCATCGGCCGCGCAGTGCCCGGCGCCGGCTTCTGCCCTCGCCGATCGAGCCCCATCGTCGGCGCGTCCCCTCGCGCGGCACGGGATTCGACAGGACGACAGGAGCCGACAGGACGATCCCGGGACTTTTCAAATCCATATTCTATGTGTGGAAGTCTGCCGATCCTGCTGTCGGGTGCTGTCGTCCTGTCGAACGCTGGGCGTCGTGCCGGCCTGGCGACCGGCAGCGCATCGACGCGTCGTCGCGAGGCCGGCTCCTGTCGAGCCCGCGTCGCCTCCCGCGCGTATTCTCGACCACGATGCCGAGCGCGCTGAAGCCCCTGATCGCGCTCGCGCGAGCCGACCCGGCGGGGGCGCTGCGCCGCGCGCGCGGCGAGCCCCACCCGGCCAACCGCTGCCAGTTCCTCGCGTGGGTCGCCCACTTCGCCCCCGAGCGCGACGCCGCCGCGATCGCCCGCGAGGCGCTCGACGCCAGCGCGCGCATCGACAACGACTACTGGAGCGTCGCCATCGCGGCGTGGCCGCTCCGGGCGCTGGTCGAGCGCGGCTACGCGACCGAGTGCGCGCGCGCACTCGGCCCGGTGCTCCGCCGCGCGGCGGCCATCGCACATCCGGTCAGCCGGATGGGCGCGCTGGAGCTGCTGCTCCACGCGGTGTTTGCGGTCGCCTCGGCGCGCGAGCTGGTCGTGGGGGCGCTGCTGGAAGCGTGCGCCAGCGCTGACTCGTGGAAGGTGCCGCGCTGCCTCGCCCGCACCGCCGTGATCCTCGCCGGTTCGCCCGCCGAGTCGAACCGCGTGCTCGCTGTCATGCCCGAGGGGCGGCACAAGCGGTCCGCGCGGCGCGAGATCGCTGCCGGCGGCCGCGCGCCGCGGTCGTTCTTCGTGTAGCGCGCCGAGTCCGAGCATCGGGGGTCGGTCGCCTCGAAGAGGCCGAGCGCGGCGCGTTCCAGCTCGACGACACGGAAGCCGAGCACGTCGACACAGTGTCCATGCGAGTCGTACGCGACCGCGCGCTGCGGCGGGTCGTGCTGAACCTCTACGACTACGCTTGTGCGCTCTGCCGAACGCGCCTGAGGTGGGACAACAAGGTCGAGGCGCAGGCGGCGCACATCAAGCCGCGCGCGCTGCTCGGCGCGGACGACGTGCGCAACGCCCTCGCACTCTGCGGCGCGCACCACTGGGCCTTCGACCTCGGATTGTGGACCGCGACCGACGATGGGCTCGTCCGGGTGCGGGAGCCGCCCGCCGCCGAGCCGAGCTACGAGGTCCGGGCTCTGGGGGAGTTCTCGCGACTGTGGAGGCCGACGCGGGACTCGGCGCGGCCGCACGCTGAGGCGCTGGAGTGGCACCGCGTGAATGTGTTCGAGCAAGGGCAAAATGGAGGGGAGCAATGACGCCTGCTGACGTTCGCGTCTTCCGCAAAGTGTTGCTCCTCGTTCAGGAGCTTCACCTGCGCGGCTACCAGCGAATCCGAATCGCGCCGGGCATGTCCCCGTCGGGAATGAACTGGCGCTGCCCCATCACGCCGGTATCGAACATCCTCCGATCACACGGCGCGAGAATGAGAGACTTCGACGGCCTCGTCGCGCACTACGGCAGCGGCGCCGGGCGGGACTACTTTGACTGGACCGACGCGAGGCACGCCACACCAAGCCGCCTTGCCGCTAAGGAATCCCCTCATTCTCACAGGATCCCTTCTGGGCGCGCGACGCCTCGGGACGCGCACACGTCACCGACCTGCGACGTTGGGAAATCCTACGGCGGGTCGGCGTCGGTGAGCTGACCGCACGCCTCCCCGGCGGTCGAGAGCAACTCGTTATGAGCTTCAACCGCCACGGAGGCCCGCCACGCGGTCGGCGAGCGCGTCGAGCAGCGCATCGCCGGTCACGACTGGCCCCCTTCGGCGTCGAGCGCGTCGAGCCGCTGGCGGATCAGCGCGTGTGTGCCCGGATAGAGCGCCAGCCCGGCGAGGGCGCGGGCGAGGCTTTGCCGCGAGACGCCGAGACGGGCGACGGTTTGCCGCTCACCGTGGCGCGCGACGAGCCCGGCGAGGCGGCGACGAATTGGATCGGAAAGAGAAGCACCATGCGACATGCCCCAAAAAAAGCACGCTCACCGACGGTGCCGCGATCGGGAAGCACCGCCCGCCACACCGACGGAAGCGGCCACCGCCGAAACCGTCGGATCTCGGGCCGCTGAAACCCGACGGTTTCTCGGGCGCGACTACCGCTTGCGCTTCAACTGCCCGCGCATCTTCGCCTCGATCGCGGCGTGGCGCATGTCGAGCGCTAGCATGTCGAGCGCCCACGGCGGGCGGATCGAGATTTTGGAGCCATCATCGCGCGTGACCGTCGTGCCACCGTCGCGGCGTTCAAGTGGCTTGTCGCCAAGTTCCTGCTTGATGCGTTCCTTCGCGCCCTCTTTTACGGCGTCGCGAGATAGCTGGTAGTTGCGCCACAGCACGATCACCGTCGCGTCGATCGCGGCCTCCCGGGGCGATTTGCGGCCGTCGAGGATCTCGGCGAGGGGGCCATCCTTCACCTTGCCCGCCTCCTCGGAATTGACGTGCGTTCCGGCTGAAACCGCCGCCGTGGTCAAGTCAGCCATGAAGGCTTCGGCGATCTTGTCCGCGGGCGCCTTCCCGCGCAGTTCCTTCGCCCGCTTGAACAGGTATCGCAACGGCTCGCCTAGCTCAACTGCCAGCTCGTCGCCGGTCTTGTTCACCGCAGCCTTGTAGATCCCGATTGCCTCGAACGCCGCGACGGCATCCTTGACCCACTGGCGGATCGTGCCGATAGGGCGGCCCCCGTGGGTCTGCCGCTGCTCGTCGCCGCGCCCGGATTCAAGCATGGCGGCGAGCGCGATGATCAGGTTGCCGATCGTCCACGCCGACCAAGCGTCCCGTTCATCCTGCTTGCTGAGATTCGTTGCAACGCCCCACTCCTCCGCTTGCGCCGCCAAGCTCCACAAGCCGTCAAGGTGCGGACGGTAGAAACCAGGTCGTTCCCGCCGGGCGCGCTCGTACCCCTTCATGAGATCCACCCCGTCACGGTCGGCGATCGCATGGGCGCGTTCAGACCATTCCCGATCGCGCCGCTCGCGCGGATGCTCGGTATCGGGCGCCGGGATCGGCACTCTTTCCCCCCCCGGGCCCGATGCGGAACGCTTTTCCCGCTACGGCGTCGATCACGATCGTTCCCGGCTTTGGGGACGGTGGCGACGGCGCGGCGGCGATCGCCTTTTCCGCTCCCGCCTTTGCCGGCTTGGCGCGCCCGCGGCCGGTAGCCGGCGAATGCCGGGCGGCTGCTTTCGCTTTTCGCTTCATGCCGCGCTCCGCTCCCGCACGCGCGCCCTGCCGATCGTGCGGCCGCCAAGTTCGAGGGCGACATCATCAAGGGCCGTGGCTCCGCCCATCGCCCGCAACCGCTCGATCGTGCGCTCCCGGCCGTCGAGCCGGTCGGAGGCGGCGGCGGCGAGGGTGGCGAGGGTGGCGCGATCCACCGGGACCTTGCCGGTTTCCCACCGAGAAACGGTCGCGGCGTCCACCCCAAGCAGTTCCGCCAAATCGGCGGCGCGGAACCCGAGCGCCTTTCGCATGAAGCGGAACGCTGCGCCGTCGGCGATCCCCATGTCGAGGAGCCGGGTTGCAACCAGGAGGTCCGCTTTCTCTGCCACGTCGCTGGCCACGTAGACTTCGCCACAAGAGGCGCAGCGACGAGCAGGCAGGACGATGCTGATCCGGTGCTCGCCGAGAGAGATCACCTCCTCACTCTGCGACGGCTTCAGCAGCCCCTTGCACTCCACGCAACGTTTCATCGGCTCCTCCTAATCATCGAACAGCGTCACCACGATCACGCCGTCGTCGATCACGACGATCATGTCAACCGCGTCTCCGTCGAGATCCGCGCTGACCACGCGCCATCGGCCGTTGGGCTGCAGCCTGCAACTCGTCGCCGTCATCAAGGCGCGCCGAAGATCCCGGTCGGTCATGCCTCGCTCCCGCATCCGCTTCCTTACGTGGTCCTTCGTCTCGATCCGATTCGCACCGGCGTAGGCCTCGGATGTCGGCGAGAGCCTCGGCAGGTGTCGCCGCACCAAGATGCCGCGATCTTGCAAAATGTCAAGTTCGGTCGGCCGACCGATGGCTGACTTCCGGCTGCCCTCGCCTCGACGGGTCCGGGACCGCGCGATGGCTGGACACAGTTCCGGTCCGATGGGTTCGGCTGCGCCACATCGCGGCGGAGCGGCGACATTGACCGCCGCTGTGCTGCGGTGGTTTGATCCCGTGCCATGGAGAATCCGAAAAGCGAACAACTGGGCGTTGTCACCGGGCCGGACGGAAACCTGTGAGCGCCCGCGAGGTGCACGTACAGCATCGTCTCGTCGATGCGCTTGTGGCCCATCCACGCCTGGAGCCGCCACGGGTTCACGCCGAAGAGCGCGGCCCTCTCTGCCAACATGACGCGGGGCGATCGACCTCTCGACGAAGCGCACGCTGCGCCGCCTGCGCCAGATCGTCGCCGACGATCGAGCGCCGCCCGCCGTCGCGCTCCACGTCGCCAACGTGCTGCGGCTGTGGCATCCCCCCCGGCCCTCGGCCCGCCCGCGTGGCGTCGTTGATCGCGCGCGCTCCCCGATTCGGCGCGCTCGCTCGCCTACACCATCGCCTGCGGCTGCGGCATCAATCAGGTCGAAGCGATCATCGCGGCGCTCGACGCCGACGCCTGCGAGCGGGTGGTGCTCCACCCGATCCTGGACAAGCTACTCGCCGCCGAGCACGACGACGGCTGCGCCGACATGGTGGCGCAAGCCATCGTCGCCGCCCTCGCGGATCTCCGCCCTCGCTTCCTCGCCCGGCCGACCGGCGCCGGCGCGAGGCCGGCATTCCGGTGGTAACCGCCTTCCGCGCCGTGCTCCGACACCCGCAGCTCGCCGCCCTGCGCGATGAGGTGCTGGAGCGGGTGGTCGCGGAAAATCCGCCCGCCGCGGCGGTGTGCCTCGAAGCGCTGCGCGACGAGGCGAACCGCTGGGGCGATGCTCCTCGGCCTGGGCGTCGCCAGCTCCCTTGCCGGCAAACGTCACGAGGCCGCGGGAACAGCGCGCGGCGCGCCGCCATTTCAGGGATGAACGGGCTTGACGTGGAACTTGGAAACGTCTCCGATGAAAACCCCCTGGAGCTTCGCTGGAGGGGCCGACCCGCGGCGGGTTTTCTGGAGTTTCGACTCCTCGATACGCGGGGGGTCGAGGTGCCGAGACCGGAGTGGGCGCTCGGCGGCAATGAAATCACCGGGGAGTTTCGAGTCGTGATTCCGCCGCGGGGATCGGTGCGCCTGATGACCGCCCAGGGCATCTTCGAGACTGCGGCCGGCCGGCGTCTCCTGCGGATAGGCGCCTTTCGGGCTCGCGAGATGCCCGAAGGAGGTCCGCGAAGATTCTTGGCAGTCCGGCTCGCCGGCCGCGGCTCGATAGGCCCCGGCGCGGCGCAGATCCACGCGGAGGGCAGCGACGGCGGCCTGCGTATCGGGGCACCCGGGGCGAACCTGCCGAGCCGACCCGCGTGGGTGGGCACCCTCGATCTGCGGCCCGTCTGCATTGAGTGACCCGGTCAAGGCCGGCAAGCAATCGCCTCGTCTGCGCGATCACGATTTGCCATGCCTGCTCAGGCGCGCGCCGCCCCGTATTTCTCGTCGAGGTCCCGGACAATGATGGAGCGGATAGAGGCCGCCGCCGACCATCATGACGCGGTATTTCCGGAACTGGCCATCGGCGAGCCGCGCGTCGACGAACTCGAGGGCCAGCACGTCGCCCGGCGGCAGCGTCGCGACGGCGGCGGGGAGGGCCGCCGGCTCGTCGACCTTCGTGAAATGATCGCCGGTGTCGAAGCCGGGCGCGCGCAGCCGCAGCGGTCAGGTGAAGGGACGCGTTTCTGCCCGCTCCCGTCGGTGGTGAGCGCGCTCACCGACGGGGAGCACCGAGTTGACCTCCGCGTGGTGATCGGTGCATCCTCCGCGAGTGATCAACGGCTCGGCGAGGATGCGCTCATGCACTTCGTTTGGCCTACACCCGTAGGTTTCATGCGCTCTGCAGATTCCTTCGGCACTCAAATGGGAAGCGTGGTGCTTCCGATTCGCCTCTTGGCAAAGGAAAGACGAAAATGCAAAAGGGCACGGTCAAGTTTTTCAACACAGACAAGGGTTTTGGTTTCATCACCCCCGATGGTGGCGGGAAGGATGTGTTTGTTCACGCCAACGACACGGGTGGCGCCATCCTCAAAGAGGGCACCAAGGTTGAATTCGAAGTTGTCGCAGGAAAGAAGGGGCCACAGGCGAGCGGCGTGAAGGTCGTCTGAAAAAGGAGGCGTGCGCCGTGCTGCGCACGCCCCCAAACAATTACGCCCCGAACAACGCCTCCGCCCCCTTCTCGTCGACCCTATCGAGATCGACCACGCCGTGCGCCTCGTCGCACCACGCCCTCAGCGGCGCCGGCTCCACACCGATCCCCATCCCCAGCACCGTCACGCCGAACGCGGCCGCGCGCGCCCGGAGTGCAGGCGCTCGCTCCGCGCTTGATCCCCCGTCGGTGATGAGCACCACGTCTGCCTTCCGCAGCGCGCCCGGGTGCTGCTCCATGGCGTTGTCGTGGGCTCTGTTCGCGCGACCGGGGCGGCGCATGTTCGGCGCGGATCTCGCTGGCGCGGCCGGCTCGGCGACGAGCGGGCTGCCCACGCTTCCCGCGGCACCGCAGGCGCACGCCGTCGAACGCGCCACCGCGCGCTCGCGGGCGAGGAGCCTCCAGGCGGGAACGAGGGCGATCACCAGTCGAGGCCGCTCTGCCATCGGCGCCGCTCTACGACGCCACCGGCTCACCGGTCGCAGCAGACACCATCGCCGCAAGGCCAAGCTCGTTGATCTCCGCCTACGCCTCACGCCGAACCCATCGGCCTGCGAGTCTCGGCCGGCGATAGGGGGCGCGCTTGTGGCTCCTTGCAGGCGCCGCCGTCACGCTCCGACGGCGGCGCGACGGGGTGTTTCAGCGCAGCGTGACCAGCGCGCCTACGCGTGGATGTTGACCGTCGATCCCCGGCCGTCGGGCAGCGGCGCCGGCGTCTCCGTCCCGCCCCGCTCGACCTGCCCGTGATCGTTGTCGCCGTCGCCGTCGGGGTCCGCCTTCGCCACCTGCGGACGCTGCACCTGAGCCACCGGCTGAGGGTTGTTGGGTTGTATCTTCATTGGCCGTCTCCTTCTGCTCTCCGTGCCGCCGCTCAGCTTGCCGCCGAGACCGCCAGCACGGCGGGAATGATCTCATTCAAGCACTTCCCGAGAACGCCGGGGCGGCACCGTGCGTTCACATCAGAAGAAAGTGCACGCCCGCGGCCTCAAGGACGCCTGCGCCGCCGCGAATCAGGGAATTCCCGCACCATCGCTGCTACCCGACTACGCTCGCGCTGGTCAGGGGACCGCTGCCGCTGCGTGAACGGTTACCGGGAATTCAGCGGCTTCGCCTACGCCGAGATCCTCTCGTGGCTCCGCGCCGAACTGGTCAAAGCGGCCAGCGACCTGTATACCCCGCTCGACAATCAATGTTCGGAGCGCGGGGCGCCGCCATCCAAGTCAATGCCCGACCGGAGCGCCCCGACGTCGCGGAGCGGCGAAGCGCGGTCGACGGCGAGGTCGCCCTCCGCGAGCGGCATCCAGCGCACCGCCACGCGATGGCCGGCGTCGTCGATCGAGCTGCCGACGATCGTCACCGAGCCATTCACTGCCCGCGCGCGATCTGCGCCGCCCGCGCCGGAGAGTGAAGGAAGCGCCACGAGCCCGTCCACGCGATTCCACCAGAATGCGGTGTCCGCCGGCTCGCCCGATCCCCCGCCGACGCGACCAGCTTCGGCACCATGCTGACGATGGCCGCTTCCGCCACCGTGAGGGATGGCGGCTCCGCGGTCCACCGACTCCACCCCGACGGCCACGCCATCATCATTCAGCCCGAGCGGCCGCACCGCGCCGCCGCCGGGCGATCCGAGATCCGTGAGCACACCGTCTTCGAGGAGCCACCCGCCTGCGCTCGCGCCGCTTCCGGCGACACCGACGATCTGGCCAACATTGTTCACCGCCAACGCGGCGCCGGACTGTCCCTCGATGGGGCCGAGATCGAGGAACTCGAACCGGCGCCCGACTCGGCGCCAGAGTGCCGCGTGCTCCAACGCGAAGCGGCTGCCGGCGTCGAGTCCGTTGCCGCCCACGCGCCCCACCACCGTCCCGTCATCGGCAATGCCGGTCGCGACGCCGTAGCTCGCGCCAATCGGGAGCGCGTCGATCACCTCGGGCGCGGGATCGCTGCGCCCGGTATTCCAGAGACACGGCAGCACGCCATAGGGCACCGCTGTATTTCCGGCGACCCAGCCGAAGTGATTGATCGCGACGGCCTCGCTCTCCGCGAAGCTGCCGGTTCGCGCCGGCTCCAGCGGGCGCATGCCGTGGTGCGCGTCCCACACGAACCCGCGGTCGCCCGATCTGCCCACCACGATGCCCGCGTCATTGATTCCATTCGCCCATGACCATTCGGCGCCGGGGAGCACGCCGAGATCGCGCATTGTCCCCGACTCGGGATCGAAGAGGAAGGCGCGCGACCGACACGCGACATTCGCGGCGGCTCCGACGATCCAGCCGTCACGATTGACGGCGCGCGCCTCGTCGACGCCCGCGCCGGGGCAGCCGAGATCGCCGAGCGCGTCGACCGCGAACCGTGTGAGCGGCGCGACCTCGCCGGCCGTCGCCAGCGACGGGGCCGCGACGAGCAGGAGCGAGAGGTAGGCGGCGAGGCGTTCCACGCCGCACGAGTGTAGCAGCCGATCGCTCCGGGTCATCCACCGACGGGAAACCGTCTTTTCCGGCGCCCTCGGCGCACACGGGTGCTGGCGCGGTCCAGGGTGACCGCGCCCGAGTGGGCCCTGCGGTCGGGCGCCCTGCCGACGGTGGATCCGGGCTGGTGCTGCGACCCGTCGCGTCGGCGGCGCGGCTATTCCGGCTGCTCGTCCCCGAGCGGAGGGCGGCGTGAGGGGCGTCCCGTCGTCGTCCTTGCGCTGATGCGACAGCGCGCCTGAGAGGGTTCGAACCTCCGACCAACGGCTTAGAAGGCCGCTGCTCTATCCGACTGAGCTACAGGCGCAAGACTTCGTGGCTGCTCTCCTGGGTCGGCCTCTTCGGCCTCCGTGTCACCAAAGTGTAACCAGCTGCACCGGGCTTCGTCGGGGCGGCGCTTCGGGCGGCCGGGGCGAACGGTAGCACCACCCCGTCGCGCCGCGCCATATCGACGCGAGCCGATCGAGGGGTTCCGCGGCGGGCGCTCGTGACTACGCGCGGCCCGTGAACTCCGCGAGCGCGGCCGCCACCCACGTCGGCTCCTCGGCGCCGAGCACCTCGGCGTAGCTCACCAGCACGGCGTCACGCACCCGCACCTCCATCGGCCCGTCGAGCAGCGCCACGAGAGCCGGCCCGGCATCGCGGAAATCCGAGCCCGTCGCGGCGGCGTGGTCGAGGAACGCCCGGTATTCCCGCCGCGCGAGCAACCCGAACCCCTCCTCGACGGTGGACCGCGCCCACGCGATCGTCGCCGCGTCCGCGCGAGCGCGCCGCGCCTCGACGGGCGTGCGGTAGCCGACGCCGTGGTGGATCGGATCGGCGGTGGCGACCACGGGCACGCCGCCGGCTCGCAGCCGCCGCAGCTCGTCGAGCCCGGGGAGGTCGTCCGGATGATCGCCCACGAGGAATGGGTAGCGCGCGATGATGCGGGGCGGCCTACGTCCTGCTCTGCGCGCCGCGAGGTCCACCAGCTCGGAGAACGCGTCGAACGAGAACTCTTCGGTCCAGCGGCCGGAGTCGCCTGTTGCGCCTGGACCGTGCACCCGGCGCAGCTCGGCGAGCGCCATCGCGTCGCCGGCGCGGGCCCGCGCCACCATCTCGGCGTCGGCCTCGCGGGCGCCATGGAGGACGCCGACGGCAAGCACCTCGTCGGCACCGGCGCGCACCACGGCATTCGCCGCGGCGGCGATCAGCGCGCCGGAGGCCTCGAGGCGGGTGTGCGGGATGACGAGCGCCCCCCGCGACGGCGGAGCGACCGCCGGGGCGCGATCGAGGAGCGAGACGAGCCCGGCCTCGCCGAGGCGGGCGCGCTCGGCCTCGTAGAAGCGCTTCCACCGGAGGGCG
>JAJXSP010000136.1 GCA_021784515.1 Myxococcales bacterium
CCCGGTGTGGGGCGTGCCCATCCTCCTGGCCGTCCTGGGCGCCTGCTACGAGTTCGTCGGCGTCCTCGGCGCCAAAATCGCGGTGGACTTCCTCGAGAACAAGGTCTTCTACGACCGCCTCGTGCCGCTCGTCGAGCGCGTCGTGCGCCTCGCCGTCCCCGCCGGCGCGGTGCAGCGCTTCCTCGTCGGGCCCGCGGGCGTGCCGTTCCGCGAGCACGGCGGCTTCCTGATTGGCAAATACGGCCTGTTCTCGATGGGCCTCTCCTATGGAATGGCGATCGTCCTGCCGATCGTCGCGACCTTCTTTCTCGCCTTTTCCGTCCTCGAGGATTCGGGCTACCTGCCGCGCCTGGCGGTGATGGTCAATCGCCTGTTCCACAAAATGGGGCTCAATGGAAAGGCGGTCTTGCCGATGGTGCTGGGCCTCGGCTGCGACACCATGGCGACGATGACCGCGCGGATCATGGAGACGAAGAAGGAGCGCGTGCTGGTGACGCTGCTCCTCGCGCTGGCCATTCCGTGCAGCGCCCAGCTGGCGGTCATTCTCTCGATGCTCGGCGGGGTGCGGCTCAGCGCGACATTATGGTTCGCGGCGACCATCCTCGCGGTGCTGTTCCTCGTCGGGTGGCTCGCCGCCAAGGTGATCCCGGGGCGCGGCTCCGACTTCATCCTCGAATTGCCCCCCCTGCGCTGGCCGCAACCGACCAATCTCGTGGTCAAGACGGTGGCGCGCATCCAGTGGTATTTGAAAGAGGCGCTGCCGCTCTTCATCCTCGGCACGCTGATCCTCTGGTTCCTCGACAGGGTGCACGGGATCGCGATGATCGAACGCGCCGCCGCGCCCGTCGTCGTCGGGGTGCTCCACCTTCCGCGCGAGGCGGCGAGCGCATTCATCCTGGGATTCCTCCGCCGCGATTACGCCGCAGCGGGCCTGTTCGCCCATTATCAGCCCTACATGGCGGCAGGCACGATGACCCGCGAAATGGAGATCGAGGTCGTCGTGGCGCTGGTCACGGTCACGCTCTTTCTCCCCTGCATCGCCAATTTCTTCATGATCGTGAAGGAGCGCGGCATGAAGACGGCCATTGCGATCCTGCTGTTCATCCTGCCCTTCTCCGTCGGAGTGGGGGCGCTCGTCGATCGCCTCATGCGGTGGGTCTACTGATGCCCGGCACCGTCGCCAGGCAGGAGACCTGCCCGCTGTGCGGCACCGAGTTCGACGCCGCCGCGCAGGGCTGCCGCCCGAGCTGCCCGATGGCGAAGGGCTGCGCCGTGGTCTGCTGTCCCAATTGCGGATACGGCTTCCCGCAGGAGGTCGGGCTGGCGGGGCTGTTGCGCCGCTGGCTGGAGCGGAACAAACCCGACGACAGCCGACGATAGGAGCACGTACATGCACCAGCGCAAGCTCGAAGAGCTGCTCGAAACCATCTTTACCGAGAAGGAGCAGGGCCGCGACGAGGGGGCCGGGATCCTCGCCGCGGTCGCCGAAGCGCACGCGCCGGACAAGAGCTCGGAGGATTTCCACGAATTGTCGCGCCTCGGGCTGGTCGCATTCGACGGCGACAAGGTGCGATTGACCGCCGAGGGCGAGAGCGCCGCGCGCGGCGTGGTGCGCCGCCACCGCCTCGCCGAGCGGCTGCTCCACGACCTCCTCGAGCTGGACGAGGAGGCGATGGAGGACCACGCCTGCGAGTTCGAGCACGTGCTCTCCGAGGAGGCGACCGATTCGGTCTGCACGCTGCTCGGCCACCCGCCGACCTGCCCGCACGGCAAGCCCATCCCGCCCGGCGAGTGCTGCGGCCTGTTCGCAAAGACGGTCCGCCCGCTCGTCACGCGCCTCACCCACCTCGAGCTCTCCGCCCACGCGCGGATCGTGTTCGTCGCGCCGCGCTTCCACGACCGGATGGACCGCCTCGCCGCCCTCGGCGTCATCCCCGGCTGCGAGATCCGCCTGCACCAGAAGGCGCCGGCATTCGTGATCGAGGTGGGCGAGACCACCATCGGGCTCGACGAGGAGATCGCCGGCGAGATCTACGTGAAGCGCCTCAATTGAATCGCGCGCGAATCGGGATCATCGGCGCCGCAGCCACTCGACCGGATCGGGCTCGTTCTCGACGGCGCGGCGGCAGAGCCGGATCATCGTCGGCAGGTCGCGCCCGCAGCGCTCGAACAGGCGATCGAGCTCGCGGTTTTTGCCGTGATAGATGGCCGTCCCCACGATGATTGCGTTGTTGAGGTGGGTTCGCGCGTAGTACCCGTCGGGCTTCCCCGGCGGCGCGGGAAAGCGCTTTCGATAATCGCTTTGCGCCGCGGTGAAGATCGCCTCGCGCCGGCGCAGCTTCTCGTCGCGCGAAATCGGGCTCGCATAGAGCGCTTCGAGGTCGTGGACGAGCGGCTCGAGCCAGCGCGCGAACTCCGCCTGTTCGCGCTCGCGGCGACTCGCGTCCTCGGCGAGGGCGCGCGCGGAGGCGGCGTCGCCGCGGGCGGCGAAGAAGAGCGCGGCGCCGTGGAGGCCGACGAAGGTGGCCAGGCTCTCGTCCCAGTCGCTCCGGCCGGGCAGGTAGACGGTGCCGTGGAGCATCTCGTGGAGCACCACCTCGACGACCGCGGCGTCCGATCCCTCGAGCATCGAGGAATAGATCGGGTCGGAGGTGAAGCCGAGGGTGGAGTAGCCGGACACCTCGCGGACCCAGGTGTCGAGCCCCCGCTGGTCGAGCGCCGCCGCCGCCGCCCGGGCGTCGCGCTCGTCGAAGAAGCCGAGGTAGGGCACCGTGCCGACGATGGGGAAGCGGTTGAGGTGGGGCACCAGGCGGTCGCGCGGCGCCGCGGAGACGTTCCAGGCCACCGGCGCGCCGTGCGTGTCGAGGAATCGCGTGTAGGCGTCGCCGCCGTGGAGCCCGAGCACGCGGACCCCGAAGTCGCGCGCCTCCACCGCCAGGCGGAGCCGATCTTTGGTGTGCGCATCGACCGCCGGATCGCGGAGCACGTCGGCGATCGGACGGCGCGCCCGGAGCAGCTGGAACTGGCCGATTCCCTGACGGAGCACGTAGCTGGCGGAGGAGCAGCCCGTCGCGGCGACGGCGACGAGCAGGGCGAGCGCGCGCGGCACCGGGCGACCATAGCATCGGCGACCTGATGCGACCGCCCCCGAGCGCCCCCCTTGACAGCGCTCGCCAAGTGTATACAACCCCTTCAGTCGGCGCCGTCAGTGACCCGTCGTCCCCCCCTGCGGCGGGCGCGGACGGCGCCGACCTCCACTTCTCTTTCGCCGCCCTTTGACAGGGCCGCGACACCCGCCTAAGAATCCGCCCGTGCCCGCGCCCAACGTCACCCTCCTGCTCGGCATCCACAACCATCAACCCGACGGCAACTTCGACGAGGTGTTCGCGCAGGGCTACGCGGACTGCTACGAGCGCATCGTCGCCGCCCTCGAGCAGGCGCCCCACGTGCGTTGCGCGCTCCACCACACCGGCGCGCTCCTCGAGTGGATCGAGCAGCACCGCCCCGACTACTTCGCGCGGATGCGCGCCCTCGTCGCGCGCGGGCAGGTGGAGATCCTCGGCGGCGGCTTCTACGAGCCGATGCTCGCGGTGCTTCCGGAGCGCGACGCGATCGGACAGATCCGGCGCATGACCGAGTACTGCGCGCGCCACCTCGGGCAGGCGCCGCGCGGGATGTGGCTCGCCGAGCGGGTGTGGGAGCCGGGGCTGCCGCCGCTGCTCACGCGGGCGGGGATGCGCTTCACGCTGATCGACGACGGCCACTTCCGCTACGCCGGCGAGTCGGGCGCGCTCCACGGCTACTACGCGACGGAGAAGGCGGGCTCGGCGATCGCCATCTTCCCGATCGACCAGAAGCTGCGCTACGCGATCCCGTTCACCGAGCCGCAGGAGACGATCCGCACCATCCTCGGGCTGGGCGAGGCCTACCGCGACGCCGCCGGGGGAGGCGACGTGGTCGTCACCTACGGGGACGACGGCGAGAAGTTCGGGATGTGGCCCGGCACGAAGGACTGGGTGTGGGACCGCGGCTACCTGCGCGAGTTCTTCCGCCTGCTGGGCGAGCACCGGGGCGAGATTCGGACATCCACGTTTTCGGATGTCCTCGCGTCGCGCCCCCCGTCGGGGCGCATCTACCTGCCGACGGCGTCGTACGAGGAGATGGGCGAGTGGGCGCTGCCCGCCGCGGCGCAGCGCCACTACGTCCACGTCCGCCACGCCCTCGAGGACCGCAAGGAGCTCGACGAGGCCAAGCCCTTCCTGCGCGGCGGGATCTGGCAGGGCTTCCTCGCCAAGTACCCCGAAGCCAACTTCATGCACAAGAAGATGGTGCGCGTCTCCGACAAGGTGGCGCACGCCGCGGCCGAGCACCCCGAGCGCAAGGACGAGATCGCGGTGATGGAGCGCGAACTCTACAAGGCGCAGTGCAACTGCAGCTACTGGCACGGCCTGTTCGGCGGGCTCTATCTCAACTACCTGCGCGACACCGTCTATCGCCACCTCCTCGTCGCCGAGGCGTTCGCCGACGCCCAGGTCGGCCAGCCCGCGCCGGCGTGGGCCCCGAACGCGCCGCAGGCGGGCGAGGTGCACGGCGAGGCGGCCGACGTGGACGCCGACCTCGAGGACGAGATCGTGATCCAGTCGTCGGGGATCGACCTCACGGTGCGCCCGCAGGAGGGCGGCGCGGCGCAGGAGCTCGGCTACCGGCCGAAGACCTTCATGCTCTCCAACGTCCTCGGCCGCCACGAGGAGGGCTACCACCAGAAGCTCCGCGAGCACCTCGCGCGCGGCGGCGGCGACGAGGGCGGGGCGCCCAAGTCGATCCACGACATGGTGAAGGTGAAGGAGCCGGGGCTCGACAAGTACCTCGTGTACGACCGCGAGCCGCGCTACCTGTTCGTCGATCGCTTCCTGCCGCTCGACGCCACGCTCGACCAGCTGGCCGCCGGCACGGCGCGCGACATGGGCGACTTCTCCCGCGCGCGCTACACGGTCGTCTCGCAGCACGGCGGCGAGCTCGTGCTCGAGCGGACCGGCACCATCGACGGGCGCCGCGTGCGCCTGCGCAAGACGTGGTCGGTCGGCGCCGCCGGCGTGACGGTGCGCTACGCGCTCGCGCTGGTCGAGGGGGCGCCCATCGAGGCGCTCTTCGCGCCGGAGCTGTCGCTCACGCTGCTCGACGGCCACTCGCAGGAGCGCACCTACCGCCTGCCCGATCGCGACCTTGGCGCCGAGGAGCGCGTCCTCGCCAGCCGCGGCGAGTGGCGCGACGTGCCGTCGCTGTCGCTGGTCAACGACGCCAATCGCTTCCGCGTGGACCTCTCGTTCGGCGGCTCCCGTCCGACGGTGTGGCGCTTCCCGCTCGAGACGGTGTCGATGAGCGAGGCGGGTTTCGAGCGCACCTACCAGGGCTCGGTGCTCGTGCCGCTGTTCCCCGTGACGCTGGGAAATGCCGACTTCGTCGTCGAGCTGGGAATGAAGGACCTCTGATCTCCCGCCCATGCCCGAGCTGCGCAAAGACCCGATCGTCGGGCGCTGGGTCATCATCGCCACCGAGCGCGCCAAGCGCCCGCACGACTACCACCCGGAGGAGCGGCTGCTGGGCGCCGGCGGCGTGTGCCCGTTCTGCCCCGGCCACGAGGGCAAGACGCCGCCCGAGATCCTCGCCTACCGTCCCAGCGAGGGCCCCGGCGCCAGGCGCGACGCGCCCGGCTGGTCGTTGCGCGTGTTCCCCAACCGCTACCCGGCGCTGATGATCGAGGGCGGCCTCGACCGCGAGGGCGAGGGGCTGTACGACCGCATGAACGGCATCGGCGCGCACGAGGTGATCGTCGAGACGCCGGCGCACGACAAGCACCTCGCCGACCTCTCCGAAAACGAGATCGAGTCGGTGGTCACCGCGTACCGCGATCGGGTGGCGGACCTGAAGCGCGACCTCCGCTTCCGCTACGTGATGATCTTCAAGAACCACCGCGCCGCCGCCGGCGCGACGGTGCAGCACAGCCACTCGCAGCTCATCGCGCTGCCGACGGTGCCGAAGAACGTCGCCGACGAGATGCAGGGCGCGCTCGCCTACTACCAGTTCAAGGAGCGCTGCGTGTTCTGCGACATGGTGGCGCAGGAGCGGCGCGACCGGCGGCGCGTGGTGTACGAGAACGCCGCCTTCCTCGTCGTCGAGCCGTACGCGCCGAAGTTCCCCTTCGAGACGTGGATCCTGCCGCGGCAGCACCGCGCCGCCTTCGAGGACTGCCCGCGCCCGGAGTTCGCCGCCCTCGCCGACGCGCTCGGCGTGGCGCTCCGCAAGCTGCGCCGCGCGCTCGACGACCCGCCCTACAACTTCATCCTCCACAGCGCGCCGTTCGGCGAGCGCGACAGCCCCTCCTACCACTGGCATGTCGAGATCATGCCGACGCTGACGCGGGTGGCCGGCTTCGAGTGGGGCTCGGGCTTCTACATCAACCCCACGCCGCCCGAAGAGGCGGCGGCCTTCCTTCGCGAGCTCGAAGAATGAGCGAGCGAGCGGAGACGGCCGGTCCCGCGCTGCCGGGACGCGACCCTGGAGCCGAGCGCAGCGAGGCGACCTGGGAGCGAGGCCGTCGTCGCGAACGAGCGGAGCAACAATGAACATCCTTCACGTCGCCTCCGAGGTCGCCCCCTATTCCAAGACCGGCGGTCTCGCCGACGTGGCGAGCGCCCTGCCGCGCGCCGTCGCCGCGCGGGGCGATCGCGTCGCGATCGTGCTGCCGCGCTATCGCACCGACCCGGCGCGCTTCGGGCTCGCCCGGCGCCTCGGCTCGGTGGTGGTGCCGCTCGGTGCCGCGCGGCTCGAGGTGGGCGTGCTCGAGGGAAGGCTGCCCGGCGGGGGCGGCCCGGTCGAGGCGTGGCTGCTCGAGCACCCGGCGTTCGATCGCGCGGGGCTCTACGGCGAGGATGGCCACGACTACGCCGACAACGCGCTCCGCTTCGCGCTGCTGTCGCGCGGCGCGCTCGCGGTGGCCGCCGAAAAGGGCTTCCGCGCCGACGTGATCCACGCCCACGACTGGCAGGCCGCGCCGTCGCTGCTCTACGCGCGCCGCGGCGTGGCGGCGGCGGCGCGCACCGTGCTGACGATCCACAACGTCGCCTTCCAGGGGCTGTTCGCGCCGTCGGTGGCGGGCGAGCTGGGCCTCGGCGCGGAGCTGCTCCACCCCGAGGGGATCGAGTTCTACGGATCGGTCGGCTACCTCAAGGCGGGCATTGTCTTCGCCGACCGGATCACCACCGTCAGCCCGCGCTACGCGCGCGAGATCCAGACCCCCGAGATGGGCTGCGGCCTCGACGGGCTGCTCCGCGCGCGCGCCGACCGCCTGGTGGGGATCCTCAACGGCGCCGACTACGACACGTGGGACCCGCGCCGCGATCCGCTCATCGCGCGAGCCTTCGATGCCGCGCACCTCGACGGGAAGCACGCCTGCAAGGCGGCGCTCCAGCGCGAGCTGTTGCTGCCGCTGCGGCCGCGCACGCCCGTCGTGGGAGCGGTGTCGCGGCTCGCCGGGCAGAAGGGCACCGATCTCCTGTGCGAGGCGCTGGAGCACCTCCTGCCCGAGCGCGACCTCCAGGTCGCCGTCCTCGGGCGCGGCGATCGCGGCCTCGAGGAGCGGCTCTACGATCTCGGCCGCCGCTTCCCGACGAAGCTCGCGGTGCGGACGGTGCACGACGAGCCGCTCGCCCACCGCATCTACGCCGGCGCCGACCTGTTCGTCATGCCGTCGCGCGCCGAGCCGTGCGGCCTCGCGCAGCTGTACGCGATGCACTACGGCGCGCCGCCGATCGTGCGCGCCACCGGCGGCCTCGACGACACGGTGGTCGACTTCGACCGCATTTCGCGCTCGGGCACCGGCTTCAAGTTCGCCGAGGCCACCGCCGGCGCCCTCGCCGCCGCGCTGCGCCGCGCGCTCGTCGCGTATCAGCACGAAGGGGAGTTCGCCGACCTGGCGCGGCGGGCGATGGCGCAGGACTTTTCGTGGGGGCGCTCGGCGGAGCGCTACCGGTTGATCTACCGTCCCTGATCGCGCAGGTTCAGCGCCGCTTGCCGCGGCGGGCGGGCGGCGGATCGAAGTCCTTCACCTCGGCGCCGTTGCCGAAGGTGAGGTTGCCCGCCTTGCCGGCGACCGCCGCGAGCTTCGTCGCATGCTTGGCGGCGGCGCGGTTCACCTTCCGGCCGTCGGCGATCGAGCGCCACAGGCGCTTCGGGCCGAGGTTGGAGGCGGGGTTCTTGCGGGGCGCGCGGGCGCGCCTGCCGGTGGACGTTTCGCCCGGTACGGGCAGGCCGGCAGTGGGATCCGCCGGCGGCTCCCCAGCGGGCGATGCGTCCGCCACTTCCTCCTGCCTTCGGCCGCGCCGCGAGGCGATCCTGCTGCGCTCTCGCTGGGCCATTTTTTGGGGGGGGCTGCTGGTTGGTTAGCGAGCGGACGGCGAGCATCAGCGCACAGGTCTTCTTGCTGCGCAAGATTCGTAGCCTCCGATGCCGGGCGGCTCGGGTGTCGCTCTCCGCCGGACCGGGGGGATTCTCCCCGCTTCTGTCATAGGGGGGCCTGCCTTAGCCGCCGGCGCAGACAGGCCCCCCCTGGGATGGATTTGCGGGGGGAATCCCCCCGGTCGGACAGGCGCCTCGACTTCCGGCTGGCATCCGCCGCGCAGACGCGGCGGAGGTCTCACTTCGTTCGACATTTCCTGCGGGCTTGGTTCGCTTCGCTCACTGCGCTGCGCGCGCCCTCCTGTCACGCCTCCAGACGCCGGCTCCGATCGACACCCGAGCCACCCTCAAGGCACTTGTGCCACGGCCAGCCGTGGCGCGAGACCGGTCCATTCATCCATGAGCTGGCTTGGCGGCGCGGACCGAAACCGGCGAAGGCGCCAGCCGCGCGGGCGGGCGGAGAGCCGGAGAGAATCGAGATTTCGAGATCCGTCCCCGCTCCGTCCCTATTGGCACGTTCGATTGACACAGTGCTTGCCTTGGGGGCACGTCACACATGGACCACCATTCATTCCACAGTAGGAATCCGACGTGCCGTTGTAGCAGGCCCCGAACGCCACTCCCACGCACCCGTTCGGGCAGCGACAGAGCTGAGCATAACACGTACAGTAGAGCGCGCCGTCGTCCAGGACGCAGGTTTCCGTACCCGCATTTCCACAGCCCCTGCACGTCGTGTTCGGTCCGGTGTCGCACCAAGCGAGGATCTCGCATTGCCCGTACGGCGGCGGCGGCCCGCAAGACGCGGGCGAGCAGCCGTCTTCACCGTTCGTGCAGCAGTGGTCGGGGCAGCTGCTGATGTCGCAGAAGCAGCCGCGACCCAAATAGCCGCCGCAGTGCGTGCCGGGAAGGCAGGAATCGGTGCAGCAGGTGCCTTCTTTGGCACAAGGCTTCGGCGAGCCATCGTCGCACACGCAATGGGGCCGATCGGGGTCCAGGCAGTCGTTGTCGACATGGCAGATCACTGTCATATCGGGGCCTGGCGTCAGATCCTCCGGCATCGCCAGGTCCGGCATCCCCAGATCGCCCGACGCCAGGTCGGGTCCGGCCGCAAGCGAGCTGTCGCCGAGCAGCGCCGAATCGATTGACGCCGAATGGTCCACCGCCGACTGGCTGTCGAGCCGCAGTCGCAAATCCGTGGCGGCTCCGCCGAAGTCGTCCGGGGCGCGGGCATCCTGCCCGCCGCCCCCCGGGCACGCGGCGCAGAGTAAGAGGAATGGCAGCAGCGAGCGCAAGCGCATGGCGATTGACTGCTCCGTCAGGACCGTTGTTGACTCATGAATTGACGAGGACCCTCAGAACCCGCCATGTTGCCGACCCCGCCTCCGCGATACCCGTCCCGGAGCCACCGTGCCTCCCTTCGGAGGCAGAGAGGGCACCAGGTGCGTCGTTCCGCACCTGTCATTTGAGGCAGGCCGTAGCAACCGGCGAGCACGAGGCAGGCAAGCGCACCACGGGGCCAGTTCTTGTCGTCGGTCACTGGTGCCTTCCAGTTCTGTGGGAGACCCGTCGTCTCGCAGTCAAGAAGAGACACACGACCATCTCCGTGATGAGCCGTTCGTTCAGTTAGGGATTCGGCCTGCCAGCACCGGGGCCGTGCTGGACTCTAGCGTTGGCATGATACGTGTTGGGCCGTGTGCCATATCCTCTGTCTACCAAATTATCCCCGCCTGATGCCCGAGGCCGAGCAGCAATGTGGACGCACAAATGCCGATAATCACGAGAATGTTGGTGAGAGGGCGGATCCCACGGAGTGCCGCCCCGCCGAACAAGATGGCCAAGGCGTTCGGAAGGTACATCAGGGGAGACGCTCCAATCGACTGGATCCACCATGCGTTGAAAGGATTATCGCAGTCATCGTTGGGGAGAAGAAGGACGAGGGCAAGGATCAGAAGGACGATGCGCGCACTCTTCCGTCGTCCGAGCCGATCGAGGGCACCTGCAGCCAGGGCACCAACCACGCCCAATCCAGCGAGCATCAGGTTAAAGCGGAGAGAGGGACGCCACCCGGCGATGGTCGCCGTGTCAAAAGTGAACGGCACGAAGCCGTGGACCGCGGTGACGCAGGGAAACGACAACACCAGCGCGATGAAGACTGCTCGCGTCTCGGATGCACTCGGCGAGGCCTGCGGTGGGCGAGTGATCATGAAGGCGGCGAGCGCCAAGAGGACGACAGTTCCCAGCGCGAACAGCGGCGGAAACCAGAACGGAAAGCGATGACCGTTCCAGATCACGTCCCCAATGCAGCGGCACGCCAGAAGCGCGGAGATACCCAGAACGGTACCCTGTAGGGCCCGCTCCATCGCTGTTGTCACGCGGCTCATCGCATCAGGCTCGGCCCAACGGCTGCGGGCTCAGCCACCGCCACGGCTACCACGGCTTCACCGAGCGCGCATCCCGGCTGCGGTCGGCTCCAGCCCGTTATGGGGCGGCACTCCGGGCTGGCTGCATGCGATACGGCGCCCTGCCTGACCGTCAGATTCAGAGCGAATGGTCGCATTGGTTCCCGGTTGTGACCTGGTCCAGCGAGGCGCAACGAATTGCGTCGAAGACGCCCGTGAGGTTCCACGGCCCATCCTTGATGGCCACCGACCCGACAGTGTGGCCTTGGATGTCATCGATCGGATCGAGGCGGGTGATTGTGCCGGAAACCTTCGAAGAGCCGGACGACAAGTTGTTATCAACATACTCGAAATTCGCGACGGAATAGCTCTTTGACTCTATGTCCCAACTGAGAACTAGGTAATTGCCGCCGAAATCGACGAACGGCGAGCCATCTAGGACTTCGGAGGCCGGTCCGATATAGATGTCTCGTTCTGCGATTCCACCACAGGAGGCCCACGCGTACCGACCGTGAAATGGTAGGCCACGGTCGGTGTATCCGTCTATCATAGCGTTCGGGGAAGGCAGGTCGGGACAGATTGGCCCATACGGCGCCATGTCCGGCCCTGACGAGGGCGGAATTCCGGTTCCCTGGCTGCAGCCCCAGCCGAAGGCGAGTCCCAGGGCAACAAGCAGGGTGTGCCTCGCGCATCGTCCGGAAGCCTTGGTCGCTGCTTGTGAAGCGTCGTTGACGGCTTGATTCACGCTCTGTCTCCGGGTCCGCCCGACACCGCACCCGGCCGCGCGCCAGACCCGTGGCCGGCCTCGTGGTTCCGTAACGGGGGTGGTTCGCCTCGGGCGTGGCCGTGAAGGACGTGGTTTTACGCTGCCCGGAGTGCTGACGGTGCGATGCCCCTGCAGGCTGCGCATGGTTACCCGGCGCGTCGCCGCGGGGCTGGGCGGGGTATGCCGGTATTCCGGCCAATCCGCCTGAGCAGCAACCACGCCTCCCGATGTGCTCGGCCGCTCGCCCACCATGCGCAGGATGCTCCGGCGACGCGCGGCCGATGTCAACCGGGATCGAGGGGCCACGGCGCCGCGGCTCTCGCGCAGGGAGGAGCGGGTCGCTCATCGCGCCCGTCCCGACCACACGAAGGGGGCGAGATCGACGCGCTCGCCCCGCAGTGCTCCAACGGCCTCGGGTGGCCGCTCGCCGGCGCCAGCGTGTCGAGTGCGGCGGGCCACACGACGACGCTCACTCCGGGCGAGCCACGGCGACGGCTACACGCGCGATACGACCAGTACCTGGTCCGACGGCATGGCGAGCCAGGGAGCGATCGGCCGTTGGTCGATGTCGTACGCGCAGGCAGCGTGTCGTACGCGCATGCCGCGCCGTCGTACGCGCATGCCGCGCCGTCGTACGCGCGATTCGGCCCGTCGTACGCGAATGCAGGCCGTGGGACGCGGCTGAACCGGCGCCGTACCGGGGATCCAGCCCGTCGCACGGGCGATCGGACGCGTCGCCAGCGTGATCCATTGCGTCGCAGCGAAGTGGACCGCGTCGCCGTAGCTCTGAACGTCGTTGCAAGAAGTGTTGAGGGTGGCTCGGGTGTCGATCGGAGCCGGCGTCTGAGGGCGCTCCTCGCCGTCTGCGGCGAGGATGCCAGCCCGAAGTCGAGGCGCCTGTCCGACCGCGTCTGCGCGGGCGGCTAAGGTAGGCCCCCCTATGACAGAAGCGGGGGGAATCCCCCAGGGCAATCGCATCAAATCCTCGGTCGTCGCGCCCCTGGTGCCCGGCGGCTGAAGCCGCGGGCAACCTGTCCGGAAAGCCTGCCTTCGCAGGCT
>JAJXSP010000137.1 GCA_021784515.1 Myxococcales bacterium
CCATGCTTCGTCGCTCCTCCTCGGATTACAGAAAGTAGTCCGTCGTCGTCGCTGCGCGCGGATGGGTCCCCCGCTCGCTTCGCTCGCTGCCCCATCCGTGCTCGCGACCTCCTCGCCTGGCCGGCGCCTCGAGCGCCTCGCGACGTCCCCTTACGGAAACAGGCTCCTAGCGATCGGGACCGGGATCGCGGGTCGATTTCGAGCCGGCGAGGCGATCGGGATCGGGATCGCGGGTCGATTTCGAGCCGGCGAGGCGATCGGGATCGGGATCGCGGGTCGATTTCGAGCCGCCGAGGCGATCGGGATCGGGATCGCGGTCGATTTCGAGTTGGGGTCCGTCTCCCGGTTCGAGGGCCGGTGGGGTTCTCGGGGGTCGGACCGCTATTGATCCGACCGCTTGAGGATCACGAACTCGACGCGGCGGTTCTTCGACCAGCAGGCCTCGTCGTGCGCCGTGCACACCGGCTTCGTCTCGCCGTAGCCGTGCGCCTGCATGCGCTCGGGCGCGATGCCCTTGTCGACGAGGTACTGCCGCACCGACTGCGCGCGGTCCTCGGTGAGCTTCATGTTGTGGTCGTCGTCGCCGCGCTCGTCGGCGTGACCCTGGATCTCGATCAGCTCGATCTGCGGGTTGCCCTTGAGCGTGCCGGCGATCGCGTCGAGCAGCGGGAAGGAGATCGGCATGATGATCGCCTTGTCCGTCTCGAAGTAGATCTTGTCGAGGATCTCGAGCTTGCCGCGGCGCACGACGACACGGCCCTTGTCGGGGCAGCCGTCCTCGTCCTCGAAGCCGTTGTAGGTCTCGGGCTCGTTCGGGCACTTGTCGACGACGTCGGGGATGCGGTCCTTGTCATTGTCGGGATCGGGGCAGCCGTCGGTGTCCTCGAAGCCGTCCTTGTCCTCGGGGTCGTTCGGGCACAGGTCGTCGACGTCGGGGATGCCGTCCTTGTCGTTATCGGGATCGGGGCAGCCGTCGGCGTCCTCGAAGCCGTCCTTGTCCTCGGGATCGTCGGGGCACTTGTCCACCGCGTCGGGGATGCCGTCGCCGTCGCGGTCCAGCTCCACCTCGTCGGGGCAGCCGTCGTCGTCCTTGAACCCGTTCTTCGTCTCGGGCTCGTTCGGGCACTGGTCGTCCACGTCGGGGATGCCGTCGCGATCGTTGTCGGGATCGGGGCAGCCGTCGGTGTCCTCGAAATCGTCGAAGTCCTCCGGGTCGTCGGGGCACTTGTCGACGTCGTCCTTGATTCCGTCGCCGTCGCGGTCGCCGATCACCGGCTCGTAGACAAAGCCGAGGAAGGCGCGCCACTGGGCGCCGGCGGTCTGGTTCGGGATCAGCGAGCCGCCGCCGCCGAGCGAGAAGAACGAGTTCTTGGCGAGGTAGACCTTGAGGCCGAGATCGGCCTCCATCGGGTAGTCGTCCACCTGGCCCAGGCCCGCCGCGCCGTAGACCTCGGCGACGACGTCGAAGCGGTCCTTCACCACACCGTACGAGGCGCCGAGGCCGTAAGTGACCTGGTGGCCGACGCTGCGCGACTGGCCGGTGCCGCAGATCCCGTCGCTGCCGGTCGGCGCGCAGACCATCTGGTTGTTGGTCGGGTCGATGAAGCTCTGGCCGTTGTCCGTGAAGGTGTGGGTGCCGCCGAAGCGGAGGTGGGCGCCGACGTTGAGGGCGGCGCGGAAGCGACGCTGCCGGCCGAACTCCTTGTCGATGATGATCTGCGGTGCGAGCCCGAACGCGCCGTCGCTGGTGAAGTTGTACTGACCGCTGCCGGAGGCGTACGGGAGGTAGGCGGACACGAGCACGGCGAGGCCGACCGGGTACTTCGAGGTGTTGAGGATGCGGCTCTTCAGGTGGACGCCGATGTCGCCCAGCCCCGCGCCCGAGAGCCTGAGCCCGTCGCTGTACTTGCCGTCCGTCGACGTATAGGTCGGGTCGGCGCCGCCCGAGTTGATCTGCACCGGCACGGTCACCGCCAGCTCGGCGTACTTGAAGCCGAGGGCGGCCTGCACGACCGTCGTGAACAGGAAGTCGTCGCGGAGCGAGGTGCCGTTGCCCTCGAGCTGGAGCGGATTGCCCGCGATGGTGCCGACGAGGCCGATCGAGAAGTCCCACAGCCCCAGCACCTGCGAGGCGTTCAGCGTGACGTAGCCCTTGGAGTCGATCGCGGGGTGGAACAGCTGCAGGTCGTAGGTCGGAGCGGTGCTGAAGTTCTTCGCCCGTGCGGCCGGCGCGCAGAGCAGCGCAACGAGGCCGATCACGACTCCGGCGGTGCGAATCCCGTTGGTGCGCCACGGCTTTGCCCGGGTGCACCTGCGCGGGAGGTGCGGAACCCTCTCAGGGTTCCGCGGTTGGAAGGCTGCGCGCATGAAACCTCCGTCCGCCCCCGTCGTCAGTGCTCCGCAGCGACGGCATTCCGGCGGCGAGTCTGAAGAGGTGTCGATCAATCCCTCCCGTCGCGAGCCGGGTCCGTCTGACGCATGGCCTCGCGCCTGCGCGCGGATGGGTCCCCCGCTCGCTACGCTCGCTGCCCCATCCGTGCTCAGCGCCTCGACGGTCACAGGCCGACTGGCCTGCTCCCTCCTCGCGCCTCGCCCTGCGCCAGATGGCCCTCGGCCCGCTCGGTCCGGGATGAATCGACACCTCTTGAGGAAATTCGGCTGGTTGTACGCCGTACGGGCGGCGTTGTCAATTTGGTCGCCCGCCGCTAAGGTGGCGCCAATGCCAGCGGGCCTCTCGACGGTATTCGCGCGTGCGCTGCCCGACCGTGAGCGCTCGCCCGAGCGTGTCATCGACGAGGCGCTGCGGCTCGGCGCGGCGGCGCTGGTGCTCGACGCCGGGCTCGCCCCCGCGCTCTACGAGGGGCTGGCGCCGCTGTGCCTCTCCCACCGCGAGGTGTTGCCGGTGTGGGCGCTGGAGTGCCCCTGCCCCTGGACGCGCGCGGCGAGCGCCGAGCTTTCGGCCGCCGAGCGCGACGAGGCCGAGGCGGCGTCGAAGGCGGCCGAGGAGACGATCGCGCGCGCCGGCGAGCTGGGCGCTCCGCTGGTGGTGCTCCGCCTGGGCGAGGTGGCCTCGCTGCGGCGCGAGTGGCCGGCGGTGCGGCGCGCCTTCCTGCGCGGGGCGCTCGACGCGGCGACCGTGCAGCGCCTGCTCGACGAGCGGATCAAGCGCGCGCCGCCGCACCTCGACGCCGCTCGCCGCTCGCTCGAGCGCCTGAGCCGCGCCGCCGAACGCCACGCCGTGACCCTCGGCCTGCGCAACCCGCCGCGCGCGCTCGGCGTGCCGTCGCCGGGAGAGCTCGCGCGGCTGCGCGCCGAGCTCGCCGGCGCCCCGATCGCGCCCTGCCTCGACGTGGCGGCGGCGCACCTCGACGACGTGATGGGCATCCGCCCACTCGCCGCGGTGGTGGAGGCGTGGCAGGCCGCGCCGCTCGCGCTCGTCGCCGACGCCTGCGGCCCGGTGGTCGGCCTGCCGCCGGGGCGCGGCGAGATCGACTTCCCGTCGCTGGCGCTCCCCGAAAAGGCGCGCCGCGTCTTCCACCCGTCGGCGCAGCTCTCGCTCGCGGAGGTGGCCGAGGGCCTGGCGCGCGTCGCTACGGCAGCGTGACGTGCTCGTTCGCGCAGGCGTAGGCGACGAAGCGCCGGTCGATCTCGTCGAGGTGCGGCCAGGCCTCGCGCACCTCGCTCGGCCGGTTCAGGTGGCAGGCCGAGGCCGCCAGCAGCCGCCACTCGCGCGTCGAGTGGTTCCCCTTCTGGATCGCCTCGCGGGCCGCGTCGTTCGCCGCCTCGAAGTCGGCGTCGAGGAAGTCGTCCACCACGGGATCGACGCCCCCGTCGGCGGTGATGTAGTTGAGCCGCAGCGCCACCGCCGGTAGGCCGGGCGCGCTCCTCGCCGGGGCGGGCGCGGGGCCGACCGAGCCGTTGCCGCCCGTCTCGCGGAGGAACCGCTCGACGTACTTCTGCTGCTCCTGCGCCCACGACGCCGTTGCCATCGCGTAGTAGACCGAGTCCTGATCGATCTCCTCGTGGGCGACGACCGCGCGGTCGTTGTCCCCCGCCGCCACCGCCGCGCGGTAGGCCTCGAAGCGCGGCTCGTTGCGGCGCTCCAGCTCGCACTTCGCCTTCTTCTCGCGCCACACGTCGGAGCGGTCGGTGCGCAGGCGCTTGTCGGCCTCGGCGACGCAGCGCCCCCAGTCCAGCGCGGCCGCAGCCTTGTCCACCTCGTTCTCGCAGCGCCCCATCGGAAAGCAGCCCACCTCCTCGGTGCGCTTGCAGCCCGACGTGATGGTGAGCGCGAGAAGGATGCCGAGGGCGGAGACGGCGGCGAGCCAGCCGCGGCGCACGGACTAGGGGATCTTGATGTGGTTGCGATCGCAGACGTACTTGAGGAACTGGCGATCGACGTTGGACAGGTGGTTCCACGACTTGTGCGCGTCGTCGGCGTTGTTGAGGTAGCACGCCGCGGCGCCGTAGAGCCGCCACGCCTTCGACGATCCGCTGCCGGCGGCGATCGCCTTCTTCGCCAGCTCGAACGAGCGGGCGTAGCTGCCGCCGACGTACTGCTGCATCGCCTCCTCGATCATCTTCTCGCTATCGGCGTCGCCACCCGCGGGCTTGGGCGGCGGAGGCGGCGGGGGCGGCGGGGGCGTGGGCGCCTGGACGACGTGCTCGGGCGCCGGCTTCGGCGCGGCCACCGGCGTCACGCCGGGCGACCTGCCGCTCGGCTTCTTCAGCGAGGCGTTCTCGTTCGCGCCCTTCGGCGCGCGCGGCGGCGGCGCGGTCGGCTGCCCGCACTTGCGCGCGATCTCCTGCGCGTCGGGGTTGTTCTCATCGATCACGAACACCGCCTCGACGTGGCGGCGCGCCTGCTCGCAGCGGTTGGCCGCCTCCTCGAGCTTCGCCGAGGCGAGGTGCTCCTTGATGTACGTCCGCTTGATCACGCCCCACGTCGCGTCGGCGTCCTGGAAGTAGATCGAGTCGTGATCGATCTCCTCGTGCGCCGTCACCGCGCGGTCGTTGTCGCCGTCCTTGGCCGCCTTCTGGTACTCGTCAAACTTGCCCTTGTTCTTCTTCTCCCGCTCGCACTTCGCCTTCTTCTCGCGCGCCGCCTCGAACGACTGATCCTTCTGAAGGATGTCGTCGGCCTTGCCGGTGCACGTCTCCCAGTCGCGCGCCGCCATCGCCTTGTCGACTTCCACGTTCAGCGCCGGGATGTCGCCGACCGGACCGGTCTTCTCCGGACCGCCCGACGGCTTGCTCGTCGCCTTCCACACGCCGACGCCCGCCGCGAGCAGGACCACCACCACCCCGACGGCGATCGGGACGATTCGGCCGCCGCCCTTCTTGTCGCCCGCCACCTCGACGATCTTCGCGTCGCGGTCGAAGACGAAGTCCTCGCCCGGGGCGATGAAGCGCAGCCGCACGTGGCCGAGGTCGATGTGGTCGCCCTTGCGCAGCTCGACCTTGCCGTACTCCTCGCCGTTGACCCGCACGCCGTTGGCGCTCTGCAGGTCGACGACGTGGTAGTGGCCCGCCTCGCGGACGATCTTGGCGTGGTGGCGCGAGATCGATCGATGGTTGACGACGACGTCGTTGTCCTCGGTGCGACCGATCACCACCGTCGCCTTGTCGAGGACGAACTCGCGCCGCGCGAAGTTCGACGACACCACCACCAGCCGCGCCGGCGCCTCGTTCGCAGGCGCCGCGATCTGCGGCTGGAGCGCCGTCGGCGCCACCTGCGACGTCTTGTCGTCCTTGATGAAGGGAGTGGTCTTCTCGTCGGAGCGCTCGGTCGGCGTGGGCGCCGGGGCGGTCTTGTCCACCTTGAGCGCGAGCTGGTAGTCGCCGATCTGGATCCGGTCGCCCTCGTTGAGCTGGGCGCGCCCGAGGATCTTGTCCCCGTTGAGCTTGATGCCGTTGTAGCTCTGCAGGTCCTCGATCACGACGGAGCCGGCCTGGCGCACCAGCTTGGCGTGCTTGCGCGAGACGTTCCGCTCGGTCAGCCGGATGGTGTTGCCCTCCTTGCGACCGATGGTGATCTCGTCGCGTGAGGCAACCCACGGCACGATCGTCGTCTTGCCTTCGTCGTCCTCGATGATGAGCTTGTACATGCCCTTGCCCGTGAGTCCTCTAGTCTGCCACGCCGCGGGAGGCCTTGTAAATCGCCCGTCTATCGCCCGGCGAGGGGCTTACCGTCCTGGTCCTTCATCATACCGCCGCCCGCCTGGAAGATCTGCCACGCTTTCAGGTAATCTAGCGCGGTGTGGAGCTGGAAGTCGTCGCCCACGAATCCGGCGGCCGCCGCCGTCGACGGGCGCGCCGGCTGGTTGTTGCGCAGGTGGTTCGACAGGTCGCGTTCCTTCTTGTCCGGCTCGTCGGTGTGGTCGGGCTTGAGGTCGCCCATGTGGAGCTTCTCCACGACCACGTCCGGGGTGATCCCGTGCTCCTGGATCGAGCGCCCCGAGGGCGTGTAGTAGCGCGCGATGGTGAGCTTGAGCGCGCTGCCGTCGTCGAGCTCGATCACCGTCTGCACGCTCCCCTTGCCGAAGGTCTGCGTGCCCATGATCACCGCGCGGTTGTGATCCTGCAGCGCGCCCGCGACGATCTCCGACGCCGAGGCCGAGCCGCCGTTGACCAGGCAGATGATCGGGAAGCCCATGCGCGTGCCGCGCAGGTGCGCCTTCTCCTCGTCGATCACCCGGCCGCCCTTGCCCTCGGTGCGCACGATCAGACCCGAGTCGATGAACTCGTCGGCGATGCGCACCGCCTGGTCGAGCAGCCCGCCCGGGTTGTTGCGCAGGTCGAGCACCAGGCCGTGGAGCTTGCCGCCCGGCGAGTCGTGCTCGAGCTGGTCGAGCGCGCCTTCCAGCTCGCGGTCGGCGTTCTCGGTGAACTGCTTCACCTTCACGTAGCCGTAGCCCGGCTCGAGCATCTTGGAGGTGAGGTTGTCGATCTTGATGATCTCGCGGAGCAGCGTGAACTGCCGCGGCTCCTTCCACGTCTTGCGCCCGACGGAGAGTTTCACCGCCTGGCCGCGCTTGCCCCGCATGCGGGCGATCGCGTCGTCGATCGTGAGCCCCTTCGTCGAGAAGTCCTCGATCTTGAGGATCTGGTCGCCGGTCTGGAGGCCGGCCTTGGCGGCGGGCGTGCCCTCGAGCGTCGACATGATGGTGAGCACCTGGTCGCGCACCTCCACCTCGATCCCGATGCCGCCGAACTGTCCCGACGTCTCCGACTTCATGTCGCGGTACTGCTCGGGCGTCATGAAGGAGGTGTGGGGATCGAGCGTGTCGAGCATCCCCTTGATCGCGCCGTAGGTCAGCTTCTCCTGGTCGACGTCCTCGACGTAGTTGTTCTCCACGTACGAGAGCACGCGCGCGAAGATGTTGAGCTTGTTGTAGGGGGAAAACTTCTTCGGCAGGGCGAGGGCGGCGCCCGCCGTGAGCGCGAGCGCGACCGTCGCCCCGAGCGCGGCGGCGAGGCACAGCGCGCGGATGCGCGCCTTCCCTTGACCCGTTGGGCGCCCGTGCATACGGCCTCCGTTCGGTTTTTCGCTGGACACTGGTTCGACGCCTCGGCCCGTCGCGGAGCGCGTGGATGGTGTCGGGCCGAAGAGGCAGTCTACACGACGGTGCGACGGGCGGCCAGCTACGGTCAGCGACCCAGCCACGAGGACGGGTCGAGCCAGGCGCCGCTTTCGATGAGCTGGAGCTGCACCGTCGCCGCCGCGGCGAGCGCCACCGCCTGCCCGCGCCGCACGCGATCGCCCGGCTTCACCGCCGGCGCCTGCAGGCGGCCCAGCAGCGAGACGAAGCCGTCGTCGTGGTCGATCACCACGCACAGGCCGAGCCCCGTCACCTCCTCCACCGCCCGCACCTCACCGTCGGCGATGGCGCGCACCGGCTCCTTCGCGTGCGCCACCAGCTCCACGCCGTCGCGCGTGCGCCAGAGATCGGAGCCGGGATCGCGCCACGGCCCGACGTGGCCGAGCACCGGGCCATGCACCGGACGCGCGAGCGCGCCCTTTCGCGCGAGGCGCCCCGGCGGCTGCCAGTAGCCCTGACCGTCGAGCTCGGCCGCGCGCGCCTCCCGCGAACGCAGCTGCTCGCGCGCCGCCTCCGCGTCGTCGAGCTCGCGCCGGATCGCCGCCAGCTCTTCGACGTCGCGCCGCACGATCAGCGCCACGCCGTCGCGGCGCGCGTAGAACTCGGACGGGCTCTCGGTGCCGGCGAGCAGCCGCTGCGGCCCGCCCTGCGAGATCTTGTACAGAGCGCGCAGCCGCTCGCGCAGGCGGCGCTGGCGCCCCTCGACGTTGATGGAGAGGCCGTCGAGCTTCTTGCGTAACAGGTCCATCTCGAGGTCGAGGCTCTTGCGCTCGGCGGCGCGCGACTCGGGCGAGCTGGCGGCCAGGGCGTCCCCGCCGAGGAGCAAGAGCCCGAGCGCGACGCGGCTAGCCGCGCGCATAGCGGCCCACCGCCAGCGCGCTCGCCGCCGCCGCGCCGGCGAGGCCGAGCACGACGAGCAGGACGATCTCCCACCCGTGCAGGAACGCGAGCGGCGCGCCGCGCAGCGCCTCGGTGCGCAGCGCGAGGTCGGCGGCGGTGTGGTGCAGCCCGAAGAGCGTCGCCAGCGCGACCACCGCGCCGCCCAGCCCCTGCGCCGCGCCCTCGACGAGGAACGGCGCGGCGACGAAGCCATCGGTGGCGCCCACCAGCTTCAGCACCTCGATCTCCTCGCGCCGCGCCGCCACGCCGAGGCGCATCGTCGCGCCGACGACGAACAGGCAGGCCGCGCCCACCACCGCGGCCAGCACCAGCCCCACGCGCTCGAGCAGCTCGATCAGGAGCGCCACCCGCCGCACCCAGTCGCGCATCAACTCCACGTCCTCGACGCCCGGGTGGTGGCGCAGCCGCTCGAAGGCCGGGTCGGCGCGCAGCGCCTCGGCGATGCCCGGCTGGAGCGTCACCTCGATCGAGATCGGCAGCATCGTCTCCTCGACGCCCTCGAGGAGGTCGGCGTGATCGCCGAGGCTCTTGCGGAGCCGGCGCCAGGCCTCGCGCGGCTCGATCGTCTCCACGCGCTCGACGCCCGGCAGGCGGCCGAGCAGGTCGGCGATCTGCCGCGCGCGCGCCGGCTGCACGCCGTCCTCGAGGTACACCGTCATCTGCACGCCGCGCCCCCACGCCGACAGCGCGCGCGAGCCGTTCTCGCCGAGGAGGAGCACCAGCCCGAGGAGCGTGAGCGCCACCGCCACCGCGCCGATCCCCACGGCCTGCTGCAGCGGCGCGCGGCGCATCGCGCGCAGCCCCTCGACGACCGCCCGCTCCAGCGCCTCCCGCATCGTGCTATCCGCGACCCCGCATCACGCGGAGCACGTCCGCCCAGGCGACCGCCTCGACGGACGGCGGCGTCTCCGCCACCACCAGCGGCGCCTCGGCGGGCGGCGGCGAGGAGACGACCGCCGCGCCGTCCTCCATCAGCACCCGCCGCCAGCCGCGCTCGGCGGCGAAGGCGGCCACGCGCGGGTTGTGCGTCGCGACGATCATCGTCACGCCGCGGTTGCGCTGCAGGTCGAACAGCTCGAGCAGGTTCTCGGTCTGCTCGTCGTCGAGCATCCCGGTCGGCTCGTCGCCCAGAAGGATCGCCGGCGAGCCCACGATCGCGCGCGCGATCGCCACGCGCTGCTGCTCGCCGAGCGAGAGCTTGCCCGCCGGCACCGTCGCCGTCGCCGTCGCCGAGAGCCCCACCGCGCCCAGCGCCAGCTCGGTTCGCCGTCGCGCCTCGCGCCACCCGAGCCCGACGATCTCCGCCGCCACCGCCACGTTCTCCGCCGCGGAGCGATCGGCGAGCAGCTTGAGGTCCTGGAAGACCATCCCGATGTTGCGACGCAAAAACGGGAGCGCCGAGCGCTGCAGCTTCGACACCTCGCGGTCGCAGATCCGGACCATCCCGTCGTCGGCGCGCTCGACCCCGTAGAGCAGCCGAAGCAGCGTGCTCTTGCCCGACCCCGACGGGCCCTCGAGCAACACCGCCTCGCCCTCGTCCACCTCGAGCGAGACGTCCTCGAGCGCGACCACTCCGCCGTACCGCTTCCACACCTGAACGAGCTCGATCACCGTATTGACCGCTACCACGACGATCGCCGCGATTCAACGGCTCTGCAGTCGGTGCTTGAGATCGCCGACCAAATCGCTAATGTGTAGGATCTTTTACGGCCACGGAGAATTCGCCGCCGGCCGGGCGCGGAGCTACTTCTTGCGCGCCTTCTTGCGCTGCTTGCGGGCTTCCTTGCGCTTGCGCTTCTCCTTGTTCTTGTCCTGGTTGATCTTGGGCGGCGTGAAGTGGCGCGCCGCCTTCTCCATCCCGGCGGCCTGCATGATCTGGTTGATGTCGATGCCGGCCATCTTGCGCATCTGGGAGATCTCGCGGAAGCCGGGGATCTTGCCGAGCAGCCCCGACGACGAGCCCATCGCCAGCATCATCGAGCGCATGGTGGCGAACTTGTGGAGCAGCTCCTTGACCTCGTGCTCCTGCCGGCCGGCGCCCTTGGCCACGCGACGGATGCGCGACAGCTCGTAGTCGGCCGCCTTGCGCTTCTTCAGCTTGCCGCCCTCGACGATCTCCTGCCACGAGGTGACGATGAACCGCTCGGGGTGCTTGCGCTCCTCGGCGGTCATCGAGCTGATCATCGCCTTGATCTTGACCAGCTCCTTGTCGTCGAGGTTGACGCCCTCGGGGAGGCCGCCCGAGAAGAACGGCATCTTCTCGAACAGGTCCTTCAGCGACCCCATCTTCTGGATGATCGAGATCTGGTCGAGGAAGTCCTGCATGTCGAACTTGCCCTTCAACATGCGAAGGGCGTCCTCCTCGGCCTTCTCGGCGTCGACGACCTCCTCGAAGTCCTTCATCAGGCCGACGATGTCGCCCATGCCGAGGATGCGGCTGGCGAGACCCTCGGGGCGGAACTCCTCGAGCTTGTCGAGCGACTCGCCCATGCCGAGGAACTTGATCGGCTTGCCGGTCACCTCGCGGATCGAGAGCGCCGCGCCGCCGCGGGCGTCGCCGTCGAGCTTGGTCAGGATCACGCCGTCGACGGAGATGCGCTCGTTGAAGGTGCGCGCGGTGTTGACCGCGTCCTGGCCGATCATCGAGTCGACCACCAGCAGCGTGTTCTGCACGTTCGCGCGCTGCTTGATCGCCTCCAGCTCCTGCATCAGCGGCTCGTCGATCGCGAGGCGGCCGGCGGTGTCGAAGATCACCACGTCGCGGTTCTTGACGTAGGCCTCCTTCACCGCCGCCTCGCAGATGTCGGGCGGAGAGGCGCCGGGGATGGTGAACACCGGCATGTCGAGCTTGTCGCCGAGCACCTTCAGCTGGTCGATGGCGGCGGGGCGGTAGACGTCGGCGGCGACGAGCAGCGGCCGCTTCTTCTGCTTCTCGAACCAGCGCGCGAGCTTGCCGACGGTGGTCGTCTTGCCCGAGCCCTGGAGGCCGACCATCATCACCACCGTCGGGCCCTTCTTCGCCCAGGTGAGCAGCTCGGGGGTCTCCACCGCCTCGCCCATCAGGGCGGTCAGCTCGTCCTGGCAGATCTTGACGAAGTGCTGGTCGGGCGTCGCGGTGAGGTAGCGGTCACCGGCCTTGGCGCGCAGGGCGATCGTTTCGCCGACCGCCTTGTCCTTCACGCGCTCGAGGAAGCGTTTGACGACCTTGAACTCGACGTCGGCCTCGAGCAGCGACACGCGGACGTCGCGCAGCGCCTCGTCGATGTTCTCGGCGGTCAGCTCGCCGACGCCGGTGAGCCGCGCCTTGGCGGCCTTGAAGCCGCGGGAGATGGTCTCGAGCATTTTCGTCTTTCACCTTTTGATGGCCGACCGCTTCAACGTCCCCGCCTTCGGCGGGCGCGGTCGGCTTCCTACCACAAATTGCGAACGTATGAACGCCCGCCCGGGCGGCGGCGACACAGGATCACCATGCACCTCGTCGAACGGATCGGCACGGATCGCCTGATCGGCCTGTCGCTGCTCGTCGGGTTGGCCATCCTCGCGCTGCTGCGCCAGCTCTGACCCTTCCGCGATCCGATCGCCACCGCTCGCGCGTCGGTGCGGCCCCGGCGCGGTGATACTCTCCCCGCCCGTGAGGCACGCGCATGAGCGATGAACTCGGGCCGGCGGAGCGAGCGCTCCTCTCCGTCCTCGACGCAGGCGAGCGCAAGGCGAGCGAGCTGAAGGTGGCGGGCGGGGCGAAGGCGCGCGACGCGGCCGTGGCGGCGCTGGTCGGGCGCGGCTTCGCGACCCAGGCGCGCGAGGGCAGGAGCTACCGCTGCGCGATCACCGACGCGGGGCGCGAGGCGAACGCGCGCCTGCCGCCCGCGCCGGAGAAGCGCACCCGCGCGCCGCGCGCCCAAAAGGGGCCGGGCGCCGACGAGCTGCGGACGATGATCGCCGCGCTCCTCGACGAGAAGCTCGCCCCGATCGCGGCGCGGCTCGATCGCCTGCTCGCCGCGCGCGAGGGCGAGCGCGCGATCGCACCGACGGAGGCGCCCGCCGAAGCGCTGCTCCTCGACGCGGTGGCGCGGCTCGATGCCGAGCGCCAGTACGGCGGCCTCGTGCCGATCCCGGCGCTGCGCCGCGAGCTGGCGCGCGACGGC
>JAJXSP010000138.1 GCA_021784515.1 Myxococcales bacterium
TTCATCGCCGGCGTGATCCTCTTTTTCCTCGGATTCGCCGTGAACCTCCAAAGCGACCAGATCCTCTTTCACCTCCGAAAACCCGGAGAGACCGGCTACAAGATCCCGCGGGGTGGCCTCTACCGCTGGGTCTCCTGCCCGAACTACCTCGGCGAGATCGTCGAGTGGTCGGGCTTCGCGCTCGCCACCTGGTCGCCGACGGGGCTGGCCTTCGCGCTGTGGACCTTCGCGAACCTCGCGCCGCGCGCCCGCGCCCACCACCGCTGGTACCACGAACGCTTCCCCGACTACCCGCGCGAGCGCCGCGCGGTGATCCCGCTGCTGTTTTGACGCGCGCATCGGGCGAGACGCGCCGCGAGCTGGGCGCGCTTTTGCGGCTGGCGCTGCCGCTGGTCGGCGCCCACGCCGCCAGCCAGCTCATGGGGGTCGTGGACACGGCGATGGTGGGGCGGCTCGGCGCGCCGTCGCTGGCGGGCGTCGGGATCGGCAACGGGCTCTTCTTCGCGATGTCGCTCCTCGCCTCGGGGTGCGTGCTCGGAATGGACCCGCTGGTGGCGCAGGCGATCGGCGCGCGTGAGGAGGAGCGGGCGCGCGCGTTCCTCGGCGCGGGGATCCGTCTCGCCGTCGTGGTGGCGATCCCCGCCGTGCTCGCCGTGGCGGCGCTCGGCTTCTGCCTCGAGCCCTTCGGCGTCGACCCCGCGGCGGCGCGCGAGGGGCGGCGCTTCCTGCTCGCGCGCGCGCTGAACGTGATCCCGTTCAGCGTGTTCTTCGCCCAGCGCGCCTACCTCCAGGCCCGCGGAGCGACCTGGCCGGTGCTGCTCTCGATGCTGGTCGCCAACGTCGCCAACGTGATCGGCAACCTCGTCCTCATCTGGGGCGACCAGGCGCTGGTGCGCGTCGGGCTGCCGCGCGTCGGACTGCCGCCGCTCGGCGTGGTGGGCAGCGGGTTGTCGTCCACCATCGCCTCCGTGCTCTCGGTGGTGGTGCTGACGGCGGCGATCCGCGCGCTCCACGGAAAGACCCCGCGACCGCCGCGCGCCCGCCACCTCGAGCGCGCGATCTTCCGAATCGGGATGCCGCTCGGCCTGCAGATGCTCGCCGAGGTCGGCGTGTTCGCGCTCGCCGGCATGCTCGCGGGGCGGATGAGCGCGGGCGCCGCGGCGGGCCACCAGGTGGCCCTCAACCTCGCCAGCATCACCTTCACCGTCACCATCGGGATCGGCGCCGCCGCGTCGGTGCGCGTCGGCCACCACGTCGGGCGCGGCGACAGCGCGGGGGCGCGGCGGGCGGGCTTCGTCGCGCTCGGCGCGGCGGCCGCCTTCATGAGCTGCTCGGCGCTCACCTTCCTCGCCGTGCCGCGGCTGCTCGCCCGCGCGCTCACCGACGATCCGGCCGTGCTCGTCGCCGCCGCGCCGCTCATCATGATCGCCGCCGTGTTCCAGCTCTCCGACGGGACGCAGGCGGTGGCGGCGGGGGCGCTGCGCGGCGCCGGCGACACGCGCGCCTCGCTGCTCGCCAACGTGGTGGGCCACTACTTCATCGGGCTGCCGATCGCGATCGTCCTCGGCTTCACGTTCCGGATGGGCGCACCGGGGTTGTGGTGGGGGCTGTCGGCGGGGCTCACCGCGGTGGCGATCGGGCTGACGGTGCGCTTCGCGCGGATCTCGTCGCGCGCGCTCGGGAGGGTGTGATGCGGAATCGTTTGAGGTCAAACGAACTCGCGCTGCTCGCGCTCCTGCCGCTCGCCGGCTGTGCCGGGCGCGAGCTGCTCCCGACCCGCGTCGAGAGCGAGTGGGTGCAGCCGCAGGTGGACGCCACGGCGCAGGCGGCGGCGCGCTGCCTCCACGGCGAGCCCAACCGCTTCGTCGAGGTGGAGGCCTCGCGCGACGGCGCGGCGCGCGGCTACGTGCTGCCCTATCCCGGCGAGCCGGCGGAGCAGGAGTGCGTGGACCGAGAGGTGGCGAACCTGCGCACGCAGCCCTCGACCGTGGCGACGGTGGCGGTGCAGTCGGGCGGCGGTCGGCTCGCCGATCCGAAGACGCCGCGGCTGCGGGCGCTCTCGCTGCGCGCGCGGGCGCTGGAGCAGCTGCCGCCGGTGAGCGCGTGCAACGCGGCGCGCCTCGTCCGCCACCCGGGCTCGACGGCGCGCGTGGCGCTGCAGCTCGAGGTGGGGCACGACGGCGACGTGACGCGCGCCGGGGCGGCCGACAGCACCGCCGACGCCGAGGCCACCCGCTGCGTCCTCGCGGCCGCGCGCGCGCTCCAGCTGCCGCCGATCGAGGGCGCCTATCGCTACTCCTACTGGCTCGGGCCGAAGGAGGTGATCGTCGGCGCACCGGACGGAAGCCCGGTCGATCCGGCGGACCTCGACGCGGCGATGGCGCGCGTCGCGCCGTCGACGGAGGCGTGCCTGCGCGGCTTCCACGCGCAGCGCCTGCTCCTCGTGCTCACCGTCGGGGAGGCCGGCGGGGTGACGGCGGCGCGCGTCGATCGCCCGCGCCCGCAGAACGCCGAGGACGATGAGGACGCCGACGCCGAGCGGTGCCTCCTGCGCGCCGCGAAGACCGTGCGACTGCCGCCGTTCGACGGCCCGCCGCAGGTGCTGACCGTCCCCTTCACCCTGCGGTGAGGCGGGACATATTCCGTCACACCAGCCGGCCGCCCTCGAGGAGCGAGCCGCGGTCGGTGTACTCGGCGCGCGCGGCGCGCTCGAGGTGCGCCATGCTCACGCCCGTCCCCTCGCGTGCCGCGATGTAGGCCGCGCGGAGCACGATGTTGCGGATGAAGCCGCCCGACAGCTCGAAGCTCTCGGCGAGGCGGTGGAAGTCGATCTCCCCGTCGAGCGGGACCTCCTTCGGGATCATCCGGCGCCACAGCTCGGCGCGCAGCTCCACGTCGGGGAAGGGGAACTTCAGGTTCGCCGACATGCGCCGCGACACCGCGGGATCGATCGCCGAGGCGAGGTTGGTGGTGAAGAACGCGATGCCCTGGAACTGCTCGAGGCGGGAATCAATGTGAGGAATTGAGGAGTACCTCGATGCCGCCGGCCTCGTCAGCGAGGGCGAGGTCGGACAGCCCGTCGCCGTTGAGGTCGCCTACCGCTACCGCGACGACGTAGGCGAACTTCCCCACCGGAAAGTCCATGGACGCTCCGAACGCGCCGTGGCCGTCGTTGAGCAACACGCTGATCACGCTGGCCGGGCCCACGGGGTGGTCCGCAACGACGAGGTCGGCGGCGCCATCGCCGTCCATGTCGCCGATCGCGATGAACTGGCTGGAACCATGTCCGCCGTCCCGTCGCCGTCGAGATCGCCGATCGCGACGTAGCTCGGCTGGTGGGTGTTGAGGTAATACGGAGTGAACGGAAGGAACGAGAGGACCTTATGCGGTGGCCGGAGATCGGGCGAGGGCGCCAGATCGGGCGCCGAAAAATCCAGTGATGCTCCGAGATCGCCCTCGGGCGACTGGTCGGCCGGGCCACTGGTCAACAAGCCCGACTCGGTGCAGCCCGCCTCGGCGAGCAAGAGGATAACGGCGACGAGTCTCGTCATCACGCGCAAGTCAGTGGCTCGAATTGAGGAGGACGGCGATGGTGCCGACGTTGTCGGTGACGGCCAGGTCGGCGAGCCCGTCGCCGTTGAGATCGCCGATCGCGACCGACGTCGGGAACCACCCGGCGTAGTAGTTCATGGCGGGTGCGAAACCGCCGTGGCCGTCGCCGAGGAGGACGCTCACCCAGCCCAGCATCCCGTTCACCGGAGCGGGATTGGCGACCGCAAGATCCGCTTCGCCATCGCCATCGAGGTCGCCGATCGCTACCCCAAGGGGCCTTCCGCCGACGGGATACCTGACCGCGGGCAGAAACGTCCCATCGCCCTTGTTCATGAGTACGGAGGCGTCGCCGCCGCTGCTGGCCACGGCGATGTCGGCCTTGCCATCTCCATCGAGGTCGCCGATCGCCACCGAGCCTACTTGATTCTCGACCACATAATCGACCGCCGCGGCGAAGGAGCCATCACCGCGGTTGAGAAGAACAGCGAGGTCACCATTCCAAGCCACCACGGCCACGTCGGGCCGGCCGTCCCCGTTCAGGTCGCCGAGCGCCAATGGCCAGCCGCCAGCGGGGTAGTTGACCGCCGGGGCGAACTTCCCGTTGCCCAGGTTCAGGACCGCGTTGAGACCCCGGCCCGTGCCTTTCATGTCCCCAACGCCGCCGAAGATCACATCCAGCCGACCGTCGCCGTCGAGGTCGCCGAGCGCAATCGCCTCGGGGCCCCAGCCCGACCCTGCCAGTCCCAAGTAGCCGGTCCAGGCGAACGCTCCGAGGCCGGAGTTGACGAACACTCCAAAACCGCCGCTGGCGGGGACGACGAGATCGTTTTTGGAGTCGCCGTTGATGTCGCCAATCGCCACCGAGGGGCCGCCGACAGGCAAATCGGCGGGGGCGAAGCTGCCATTGCCGAGGTTGAAGAACAAGCTGAGATAGGGACCGTTGGCCGCTGCGAGGTCGGGCTTGCTATCCCCGTTGAGGTCGCCGATCGCGATACAATACGACTGCTCAACTTGGTACGTCACCGGTGCCAGGAGGGAGAACACCTTGCGCGGCCGGCCCAGGTCGCGCGACGGAGCGAGGTCGGGCGCCGCGGAATCGGGCGTGGGCCGGGCGAGGTCGGCGTTCGCAAGATCGGGGATTGCGGAATCACGCGACGCGACGGCGAGATCGGCCACCGCCAGGTCGCGGTTCGCTGAGTCAGGCGCCGCCAGGTCGGGCATCGAAAGGTCAACGGTCGCGAAATCCGGCCAAGCCAGGTTTTCGCTGGCGGAATCCGGCCCCTCCGATAATGCAGAATCCAGCCCTGCCGCGCCGAGGTCCCGCGGGGCGAGGTCTGGCGAGGCACCGGCGGCGTCGGCCAACGGCGGCCCGGGCGGTGATTGGTCGCCCGGACCACCGACCTCCAGCCCCGAGTTGGTACACCCTACGGCGAGCGCCATGAGCGCAGCGAGAAGGACCGCGATCCTCACGGAGTGGCCTCCAACAGTGGGCGACGCATGGTCATCGGCGATGGCTCACGAGTGGCCAACTTCACCGCGCCTTCAGTAGGTAAAGGGGAGGGCAGTCCCAACCCATCCATCACCGGCCTGGTCGCGATCCTCGTAGTTCCACTCGTAGATCTTGGAATCGGTTCCGCCCGCGATGATGGAAAACGATCCGTTATAAGTAGAATTATTGAACGCGTAGGGTTCGGTTGCCTCTCCAACCGAAGCAGCCAAGTACGTATCCCAGACGGGATCCCAACTCCCTGTGTCAGTGCTGTAGAACGCATAGGCGAAGCCGTATGTCCCGGTCACCGGGTTCTGGCACTTCATGGCGCCGACGACGTTCTCTTCTCCCTGGAGGTCGATCCAAGAAGCCGCGGTCATGTTGTCGCCCCACACGCACTGGGGGCTGGGCTCGCCGAGCTGAACCAGTTGCCAAATGCCTCCCGACGGGACGAACGCAAATACCACGGTCGGGTTGTAGCCGCCGATATCGTTGTTTGACGCGATAATTCCGCCGAACTCCCAGTACGTCGAGTACATGCCCGGGGCCCCGCTCCATGTCAGATTACCCAGGTTCTGGGTGGTGGAATTCATGTTGGCGTCGAACTGGACGACCCAAAGGTTCCCCATCTCGCTGACATACGACACCGCGATCATCGGGTAGTAAGCATAGGTGTTGTGAATGTAAGAGATATCGCTCTGCGGCGGTTCGGGCAACGCGAGCAGCTTGTGCCAGCTCCACACGTTGGAGTAGCTGTACTCCCACAGGATGTTATTCTTGTCCACGACCATCCCGCCCAGGTAGTTGTTGAGGTCCGCGCCGGCAGAGGGGCTGAGGGCCCGCAAGTTACCGGCCTGCGGTCCACCGGGGGTCGAATTCGCGGGCCAGTAGGCCCAGTCGATCTCGGAACCGTCCGTCGAGTACGCGATGTAGAGGTTCCCGTCTTCACCGATGAACCAGGCCTCGCCCCAGTACTGGGAAATCGGCGGGACCGAGAGGCCCGCAGCGACCGGGGACGGTTGGTTCGGGATCTGGCCGAACCCATACCCGTGCCTTGGCGCCGCCCACAAAGTGCCGTTACCGTCCACATAGAAGACCTCGCCGGACGAGTTGCTCCACCAGGTCGCCTCCGCCATCGTGTGCGAGGGGCTGCAAGGAGCAACCGAAGACCACGCCATGGCGAGCAAGAATGCCACGGCCGAGGGCAGTCGCCAACCGCCCCGAACGAGGCGCCTTCTTGGGGGCCGGGATCGCAGTGGTTGATGGGTGTGGTTGACCGTCGCTGACATTGGTTCCCTCCCTTGGCTTGGGTCGAGGAGCGGCCGCTACGGCGGACTGGAGGTGCCTCGCAAGGCCCGCGACCCCCGAACCGTCTGGTGAGCAAGCGGAAGCCTAGGGAGGAAAAAAAAAGTCAAGGTCCCTGATCAGGCGAGGGCTCGCGCGCCGGAAGCGTCGACGCGCGCGATCGCCAGCGACCGGGCTCGATGTGGACGTCGCAGGCACCGCGGCGCCGGCGGCAATGATGATCTTGTTTGCGAGCTGGATGATGAGCCCTCGGCGTCGGGCGAGGCGGGCGCGGCGGCCGGCTCTTCGGGGCGCCGCTCGGCCATCCTCGCGAGTTACCGCTCGGCCTGCGCCCTCGTCGTTGGGGGTGCTGGGAATCCAACCTGCCGATTTCGAGCTGGCGGGCGAGGTGGCACCCCGCGACGCGAGCCTGGACATATTCCGTCACACTAGCCGGCCGCCCTCGAGGAGCGAGCCGCGGTCGGTGTACTCGGCGCGCGCCGCGCGTTCGAGGTGCGCCATGCTCACGCCCGTCCCCTCGCGTGCCGCGATGTAGGCCGCGCGGAGCACGATGTTGCGGATGAAGCCGCCCGACAGCTCGTAGCTCTCGGCGAGGCGGTGGAAGTCGATCTCCCCGTCGAGCGGGACCTCCTTCGGGATCATCCGGCGCCACAGCTCGGCGCGCAGCTCCACGTCGGGGAAGGGGAACTTCAGGTTCGCCGACATGCGCCGCGACACGGCGGGATCGATCGCCGAGGCGAGGTTGGTGGTGAAGAACGCGATGCCCTGGAACTGCTCGAGGCGGGCGAGGATGAAGTTCGTCTCGAGGTTGGCGTGGCGGTCGTTCGAGCTGCGCACGTCGGCGCTGCGCCGGCCGAGGATGGTGTCGGCCTCGTCGAACAGCAGCACCACGTGGCCGGCCTCGGCGGCGTCGAAGGCGCGCGCGAGGTTCTTCTCCGTCTCGCCGAGCCACTTCGAGGTGACGCGCGAGAGATCGATCACGTACAGGTCGAGCCCCAGCTCGCGCGCGATGAGGCCGGCGACCATCGACTTGCCGGTGCCCGGCTCGCCCGAGAAGAGCACGGTGAGCCCGAGCCCCTTGCCGACCTTGCGCGCGAAGCCCCACGTCCCGAGCACGTCGTTGCGGAAGCGGATGCGGTCGAGGATGCCGATGATCGCCTCGCCCAGGTCGTCGGGCAGCACCACGTCGTCCCAGCTCTGCGACACCTCGGCGCGCGACGCGACGACGGCGAGATCGGCGTCGAAGAGGTGGCGCACCGCGAGGGCCACGTCGGCGCGCCCGACGGGGCGGCGCTCGAAGGCGGCGCGCTCGCGGGCGGCGCGGCTCGCCTGCACGATCCCCGCGACGCCGAGGTTGTAGAGCGAGGCCACCTCGTTGCACTCCTCGGCATCGAGCGCGCTGTCGTCGCCCAGGCTGCGCCGCCACAGCTCGAGGCGCTGCTCATGCGGCGGCACCTTCACCTCGACGGTGCTGGTCGGGCGCAGGCCCGCCACGCGCGCGGCCGTGGCGCCGGCGCCGACGATCGCCACCGTCCCGTCGGAGACCTCGAGGCACTCGCGCAGGCGGGCGAGCGCGTCGCCGGCGAGCAGCTCGTCCACGTCGTGGAAGGCGAGCAGCGCGCCCTGGAGGGCGGCCTCGCGGAAGGCGGCCACCACGCGGTCGGGCGTGAGGCCGCGGCAGCCCATGACGAGCAGCGGCCGGTCCAGCGACGCGGCGGCCGCGTGGAGCAGCATCTCCCGCCCCGAGCGTGCCGGCCCGTCGATGAGCAGCAGCCGCCCGCGCTCGCGCAGCGCACGAGCCGCCTGCTCGACCGAGCCCGCCTCCAGCGCCCCCTGCGACTCGGGCGGCGCGATCGGCGGCAGGAGCCGCGCCGAAGATCCGAGCTCAGCGTCGAGGGCGCGCTGGCCGAGCAGCCAGCCGGTCAGGCGCGGGTGGAGCCGCAGCCCCTGCGCGAGCGCGGCGCGCGAGTCGGCGCCGTCGACGAGCAGCAGCTTGAGGCGGCGGCTGCGGCCGTGCGGCGCGAGGTCGGCGTGCATGAGCGCGGCGGCGGTGGACTGGTCGCGCGCCCGCATGCGGTAGACGATCTCGAACAGCAGGTCGCCGGTGATGGTGAACTGCGCCTGGTTGCCTCCGAGGTAGCCGCAAAGGCGCGCGGTGATCGGATCGGTCTCGCAGGCGAGGAGCACCGCGAACAGGTCGCCCTCGCTCGGTGCCGCGCCGACGCGCGCGACCAGCCCGCCGAGCGGTGTCTCCGTCGGATAGACGTGATCGTCGAGCAGCTCGCCCTCGATCGGCTGCGGCGGCTGCATCAGCCGCTCGACGTGCTCCGCGCCGAGGATGGCGGTGAACACGCCGTCGGGATCGCGCGTGAGCATGCCGTCGGACCAGCGGCGGCGGATGGCGCGCTCGACGAGGGCGCGGGCTCGCGCGAGGTGATCGTCGGCGTCGGCGACGGGCGTGGCGTCGGGCATCAGCGACTCCGGCGGCGCGCGAGGACGGCGAGCGCCCCCGCGACGAGGAGGGCGAGCCACGGCGCCCCGACCGGCCCACCGACGGCGCAGCCGAAGCCGCCGCCGCCGGCGCCGAGCACCAGCCGCGGCTCGTCGCAGCTCGCCTGGCAGGAGAGCGGGTCCACCGTGCAGCTGCTCTTCACCGGGCAGTTGGTGGTCTCGCAGGGATTGGGCACGCACTGCGCGGCGCCCCCGGCGGCGCAGCACGCGAGGTGCGGGCCGCAGGTGGTGTTCGCGCAGGCGTCCATCAGGCAGTTGCCCGTCGTCGGATCGCAGGCCCAGCCGTCGGGGCACTTCTTCATCGCGCAGGGGTCGTTCACGCACTGGCCGTCGTCGCAGCGCTGGCCGGCGGGGCAGCCCTTCGCGCAGCCGGTGACGCAGGCGCCCGTCGCCGGATCGCAGGTCGCGGGCGGCGCGCAGGCCACGTTGCAGCACTTGTCGGCGATGCAGAGGTGCGAGGCGTGGTCGCAGCGCGTGCAGGCCATCGGGCAGCCCAGCCTCTCGCAGCCGACGCAGGCGCCGTGCTCGCACACGAGGCCCTCGGGGCAGGTGACGCTGCCGCAGGGATCGACGCACACCCCCGTCGAGGGATCGCAGAACAGCGGCGCCGGGCAGGGCGGGTTGCAGGAGCGGTCGGGCACGCACAGGCACTGCCCGTTCACCTGCTTCGAGGTGAAGCCGCCGGGGCAGGGGAACTCGCCCGGCACGCAGAAGGGATCGCAGTGGCCCTGGTAGCAGAGGTACTGCGCCGGGCAGGTCGCGCCGACGTCGATCATTCCGTCGCAGTCGTCGTCGATGCCGTTGCACACCTCGACCTGCGACGTCACCTCGCCCTCGCACACGAGCTGGTCGCCCTTGCACGCCCACGCCCCCGCCCGGCACGGCAGCGGCAGCATCTTCGCGTTGCCGCACGGCGTGCCGACCACCTTCGGATCGCAGCCGCTCATCATCATCATCATGCAGCCCGGCGCCTCCTCGCAGACGAGCTGCCGGTTCGGCGCGTCGCACACCACCTTGCCCGGACAGCCGTCGTTGGCGGTGCAGAGGCTGCCGAGGCCGGCGAGGTTGTCGTCCACCTTGCCGTCGCAGTCGTCGTCGAGGCCGTTGCAGACCTCGGGCGTCGGGCCGCGGCCGCCGACGCAGGCGAGCTGCCCGCCCGAGCACTGCAGCGCGCCCGCGACGCACACGCCGACGCCGCACTTCCCGAGCGGACAGCACGGCGCGCCCACGCCCGCCACGTTGTCGGGCGTCTTGTCGCAGTTGTCGTCGAGGCCGTTGCAGATCTCCGCGGTGGGCACCACCTCGCCGACGCACGCGCCCCACGCGCCGGCGGTGCACTTCTGCGCGCCGTCGTGGCACAGGCCGACGTTGTCCGTCGCGGGCGGGCCGTCGTAGCAGGCGCGGGTGATCCCGTCGACGACGCCGTCGCAGTCGTTGTCCACGCCGTCGCAGAGCTCGGCGCTCGGGCCCTTGGCGCCGACGCACACCAGGTGGTCGCCCGCGTCGGGCGCGCCGCCCTTGCCGACGTCCGCGCCCTTTCCGTTTTCGCACACCGTCGCGCCGGGCGTGCACGCGCCGATCGCCAGCCCGCACGCCTTGGCCACGTCGACCAGGTGGTCGTCGATCACGCCGTCGCAGTCGTCGTCGACGCCGTTGCAGATCTCCGGCTGCGGGCGGCAGCCGCCCATGCAGCCGCCCTCGAGATCGTCGGGGACGCCGTCGCAGTCGTTGTCGTGGTTGCTGCACTGCAGCGGGCCGGGCGCGCCCGGCTTGAGCGGACCCGGGTTGCCGTTGCCGTCGGTGCACGGGCCGTTCGGGTTGCCGTCGTCGAAGCAGCACTGGGTGCCCGAGCCGTCCTTCGTGCACTTCTTGATTCCGGTGCGCGCGCACGCGCCGACGCCGACAGTGCACGCCGCGCCCTTGTCGAAGCCCTCGTCGACGCGCCCGTCGCAGTTGTCGTCGCGGCCGTTGCAGACCTCGACCTTCACCGAGGCGGCGGAGATGTCGGCGAAGGCCGACTGCACGTCCTGCGGCGTGTTGGCGAAGCGCGCCGCCTGTGTGCCGCCGTCGAGCGCGATCATGTTCAGCTGGCTCTGGTCGGCCAGCGACGTGGCGACCCCGATGACGTAGGTGAGCACCGGGTTCTGCGGGTTGTCCTGCGAGAGCCGCAGCGCCGCGGCGGCGGGGTTGCCCTGGCAGGCCGGATCGACGTTCATCGCCTCGGCGGCGTCGGTGGCGAGGACCAGCACGTAGGGGCGGCAGTCGATCTGCGGGTCCTGGTTCTTCACGACGTCGTAGTACTTGACGCGGAACTGATCGATCGCCTCGGCGAGCGGCGTGTTCCCCTCGGCGCGCAGCTCCGGGTTCACCGGCGTGCCGGTGGTGCCCCACTCGGGGTCGCCGTCGCCCGAGTCCTTGTGGATCTCGACGCCGTCGATCCACGGCAAAAGCTTCGGTCCCGAGCCCGGCCCGGGCGCCACGATGATCCGCCCGCCGGCGCCCGGCCCGCCGCAGCCCTGCGCCTTCCAGTTCGTGGAGACGAGCGAGGTGAAGGCGGCGTTGGTGTAGAGGCAGTTGAAGACGCAGTTTCCGAGCTGGTTGCAGCTCACCGAGCAGGGCTCGCAGAGCGGGCTCGAAAACGGGCAGAGCTGGAAGTCGAAGGTCATCAGGCCGAAGTCGATGTCGCCCGAGTAGGCCTCGACGGCGTTGGTGACGGCGACCTTGGCGGCGTACATGCGGCTGTTCACGCCGTCGCGCGTGCCGCCGTTGAGGAGCTTGCCCGGGTAGAGGAAGGCGTTCGCCTGGTTCTTGTCGGTGTAGCTCGCCGAGCCGTCGCCGCCGGGGTAATCGGGGCCGCCCTGGCAGACGGTCTCGTGCGGGCCGTTGCAGGTGGGCGGGTTGCCGAACACCGACGGGTCGGAAAAGTGGAAGCCCATGGTCCCGGAGGCGCCGAGCAGCACCATCACGCGGCTCTTGATCTGTTGCTGCGCGTGCGCGTCCGGGGCGACGGCGAGCAGCGCCAGGAGGACCAGGCCTTCCTTCACTCCTCGCCCATCGAGCCTTCGATGTACTTCCGGCAGCTCGGGCACTCGAGCCGGGTGACGCGGTGTACCTGCGTCATCTTCACCTGGGCCTTCTTGCAGAACGGGCACAAAAGGTCGCTGGTGCGCCCCGCGGCGATGAGGTCGAGCAGGTCCTGCCACTGGATGATGTCGTCTTCGCTCACCGGAGCCTCCTTCGCCCTCGTGGGGTCGATCGCGCGGGCACCGTACCCCGGCGCGGGGCGCCCGATCAACCGTGCCGCAGGTAGACGCGCGCTCCGCGCGTGATCTAGGCTGTGCCGTGCCCGCCGACCCGAAGCTCGTCGCGAAGATCGCCCTCCAGTACCAGCTGGTGGGGCGCGACGCGCTGTCCGAGGCGATGCGCAGCCCCGAGGGGCAGCGCGATCTCGTCGAGACGCTGGCGCGCCGCGGGCTCATCGGCGCCGAGCAGCAGCGCTGGCTCGAGCAGGCGGCGGCCTACTACACCGCGCAGGCCGCCGGAGCGCAGCGCCCGGCGAGCGGCGATGCGGCCGCGCCGCGCCCGGCCTCCGAGACGCCACGCCCGACGGGTGGCCAGTACCGCGTCACCGTCGGCTCGGGGCGCTACTCGGCCGCCGGCAGCGCGTCCGCGACGAAGCCGGCCGCCGCGGCTCGTCCCCCGACGCCCTCCTCCCTGCCCGCATCGTCGCCCTCGCCCGCACCGCCGCCTCCGCCGGCAGCTCCCG
>JAJXSP010000139.1 GCA_021784515.1 Myxococcales bacterium
CGGGACGCGGCCCCATCGTCTCGTCGGCCGCGGATCCGGCGCCCCCGACGAGCGGCTGCGCCCGCGCGCCCGTCGCGCGCGCGAGCGAGACGAACCCGAGCGCGCCGTCGGGCGGCGCGATCACCACGAGCGGATGCGCGCCCTCGATGGTGACGAAGCTGGCGACCGTCCCCTCGATCGGGATCGCCTGCCGCTCGCGCGCCCCGAGGTCGATCTGCGTCAGCTCGACGGGCTCCCCATCGCCGCCCAGCGCGAGGAGGATCCGATTGGTGGTCGGGCTTCCTTCGACCGCGCGGATCGGCGGGCCGAGATCGATCTGCAGCTGCCGCCGCCCGTCGGAGAAGCGGAACACCTCGAAGCGCCCTCGCCCGCCGCGCGTCGCCACCCAGAGCAGCCGCCCGCGAGCCGTGAAGCCGACCGACGAGAGCGCGGGCGGCAGCGGGAGGTTGAGCCGGAACAGAGCGCGCTTGCCGACGAGATCCCAGAACTCGAGCTGGCCGCGCGCCTCGACGAGCAGCCGCTCCTCGGGCGCCTGCGCGGCGACGAGCGCCGGCTCGCGCAGGGCGATCACGTCGGCCACGAACGACCGGTTCGCCAAGAGGGCGACGCGCGGCGACTCACCGTCGTCGCTGGCGAGCACCACGCGCGCCCCCACGAAGGCGAGCGGCCGCAGCGCCGACGGCAGCTCGAGGAGCGCGATCGGCTCGAGCGAGGGCACGGCGAAGGCGCGCAGGACGGTGCCGCCGCCGGCGCGGGCCACGGTGACGAGCCGCAGCGGCTGCGCGACGAATGCGACCTCGCCGAGCGAGCCGGCCGGCACCTCCGCCTCCGCGACGACCGACCGCCGCGCCACGTCCCACAGCGCGAGGCGATCGCCGTCGAGGGCGGCCACGAGGTTGCCGTCCGGGCTGGCGGCGAGGGCCGGGCCATCGACGAGGACACGGGGCATGGCGCGGCATTATAGGCGGACACGCCGCCCGCCCAAGCAGTTCGCCGCGGGCCCGCCGACAAGACGGCCGGACGAGCAGGATTTCGGCCGGCGCGCGGGGCGCAGCCACCACCCCGCGCGCCGGTCGCGATCGCCGCTACGCCGCCGCCTCCTCGCTCGGGCCGTCGGGCGCGCTCGGCGACGCGCCGCGGTCCACCTTCATCGCCTCGACGATCCGCGCTCGCAGCGCCGTCGCGGCCTCGGGGTGCTGCAGCAGGTGCTCGCACGCCTTGTCCCGCCCCTGCCCGATGCGCTCGCCGTCGAGCGCGTACCAGGCGCCCGACTTCTCGACGAGCCCCGCGTTCACGCCGAGATCGATCAGCTCCCCGACGGTGTTGATGCCGGTGCCGTAGCGCACCTCGAACTCCGCCTCGCGGAACGGAGGCGCGACCTTGTTCTTCACCACCTTCACCCGCGCCCGCGTCCCCACCACCTGCTCGCCCTCCTTGATCTGCCCGATGCGCCGGATGTCGAGGCGCACCGAGGCGTAGAACTTGAGCGCGTTGCCGCCCGTCGTCGTCTCGGGGTTGCCGAAGACGATCCCGATCTTCTGCCGCAGCTGGTTGATGAAGATGATCGCCGTCCCCTGCTTCGCCGCGACCGCGGTCAGCTTGCGGAGCGCCTGGCTCATCAGGCGCGCCTGGAGGCCCATGTGCGCGTCGCCCATCTCGCCCTCGATCTCCGCCTTCGGCACGAGCGCCGCCACCGAGTCCACGACGATGAGGTCGATCGCGCCGGTCCGCACGAGCTGGTCGGCGATCTCGAGCGCCTGCTCGCCGCAGTCGGGCTGCGAGACGAGCAGCGAGCCGAGGTCGACCCCGAGGCGCTTGGCGTACCCCGTGTCGAGCGCGTGCTCGGCGTCGATGAAGGCGCACACGCCGCCGGCGCGCTGGGCGGCGGCGATCGCGTGGAGCGTGAGCGTGGTCTTGCCCGACGACTCGGGGCCGTAGATCTCGATCACCCGCCCGCGCGGCAGCCCGCCGACGCCGAGCGCCACGTCGAGCGCGAGCGAGCCGGTGGAGATCACCGGCACGTCCACCACCTGCGCGTCGCCGAGCGGCATGATCGCCCCCTTGCCGAACTGCTTCTCGATGGCGCCGATCGCCGCGGCGATCGCGCGCAGCTTGTCGCTGATCTTTCCCATTCCGGTCTCCTCCTCACACGGCGGTTTGCATTCCCGCGCGGACCCTTTCCGCGACGGGTCGAGCCACGGTCGGGGCGCTCAGGCCGCGACCGGACGGTCGAGCGCGCGCAGCGCGATCGCCTCGGCGACGTCTGACGAGGCGAGCCGCTCGCGCCCGGCGAGATCGGCGATCGTGCGCGCCACGCGCAGGATGCGGTGCACCGCGCGCCCGCTCAGCCCGAAGCGCTTCACGCACGCCTCGAGGTGGCGGTCGGCGGCCGCGTCGAGGGCGCAGTGCTTCATCAACGCCCGCGGCCCGAGCGAGGCGTTCGCGTAGCGCTCCTGGCCGCGCATGCGCCGTCGCTGGATCGCCTGCGCCGCCGTCACGCGCTCGCGCACCGCCGACGAGGACTCGCCGTCGCGGTCGGCGCGCAGGGCGCGGTAGTCGACGTGCGGCACCTCGAGGTGCAGGTCGATCCGATCGAGCAGCGGTCCCGAGAGACGCGCGAGGTAGCGTCGCACGGTGTCGGTCGAGCAGGTGCAAGCGCGAAGTGGTGAGCCTCGGTAGCCGCACGGACAGGGATTCAAGGCCCCCACCAAAGAGAACGACGCGGGGTAGGTGATCGCCGCCTTCGCGCGGACGATGGTGACGCGGCGATCCTCGAGCGGCTGGCGCAGCGCCTCGAGCGCGGGCCGCTTGAACTCGGGCAGCTCGTCGAGGAACAGCACGCCGTGGTGGGCGAGGCTGATCTCGCCCGGGCGCGGCACCGGACCGCCACCGACGAGCCCGGCCACCGACACGTCGTGGTGCGGCGCGCGGAAGGGTCGCGTCTCGAGGAGCGAGGCGCCGTCGAGCTTTCCGGCGGCGGAGTAGATCGACGTCGTCTCGATCGCCTCGCGCTCGTCGAGCGGGGGCAGCACCGTGGACAGGCGCCGCGCGAGCATGCTCTTGCCCGACCCGGGCGGGCCGATGAACAGGATGTTGTGCGCGCCGGCGGCCGCCACCTCGAGCGCGCGCCGGGCCGTCTCGAGGCCGCGCACCTCCGCGAGGTCCACCGCCGAGGCGTCGGGCTGCGCCGGCCGCTCGACGAGCGACGCGCGCGGGAGCTCGATCTCGCCGCGCAGGAACGCCGCCACCTCGGGCAGCGTCGAGGCCGCGTAGACGGGCAGGTCGCTGACCGCCGCCGCCTCGGAGGCGCACTCCTTCGGCATCACGAGCCCGCGCGCGCCGATCGCCCGCGCGTGGATCGCCACCGGCAACCCGCCCGCCACCCGGCGCAGCGTGCCGTCGAGCGACAGCTCGCCGAGGAGGATGAGGCCGTCGAGCGCGGCGTGCGGCAGCTGTTCGAGCGCGGCGAGGATGCCGATGGCGACGGGCAGGTCGTAGGCCGCGCCATCCTTGCGGACGTCGGCCGGCGCCATGTTCACGGTGATCCGCCGCGGCGGCAGCGCGAAGCCGGAGTGCGCGAGCGCCGCCCGCACGCGCACCCCGCCCTCCTTCACCGCGTTGGTCGGTAGTCCGACGAGGTTGTAGGCCGGCAGCCCGAGGGCGACGTCCACCTCGACGGCGACGGTGAAGGCCTCGACCCCGAGAACCCCTGCGGAGAGCACCTTGGCGAGCACGCGGCGCCGTCGAGCAACCGACGTGCCGCGCGAAATCGCCGCGGACGACGGGCGCGGCCGCCGGCGATCTGTCCGGGTTCCGGACAGCGGCGCCGTATTCGCAAACGTCCGGAGCGCCCTCCCCCGTCGGTGGGCGCCTGTCCGGCGCTGTCCGGGAAGCCCGTCCGGTTTTCGGACCACCGACGGTGCGATCGCCCGCCGAACTGCTCGTGATTGACGAGCCGGACGCCGCGGCTGGGACAAGGGCCGCCCCTACGACTGGTTCGTCTGCGAGGGGCCGTGATCGCGTGACTCAATTGCTGAACGCGGTCGGCGCCGGCCCGTCGAGCGCGACGAACAGGACACCGCGCTCGTAGGGCGCGGGGTAGTGCCCGAGCAGGCCCATGGCGCGGGCGCCGAGCGCGACGAGGCGCCGCACGTCGTCCGCGGGCAGCATCACCTCCTGGTCGGTGAGCCAGCGGATCTCCCGCTTCAGGCCGACCGCGCGCACGCGCAGGGAGCGCCGTCGGAGCGGCGGCGCGAGGGTCGGGTTGGCCCACGCCCAGCGGAAGCCGCCGCGATCGCCCAGCGAGGCGATCGGGTGGGCCGCGACGCGGACCGTCGGCTCGCCCTTGCGGAGCAGCGTCAGCTCGCCGCGCTCGAGATCGAGGTGGAAGGCGTCGTGGCGGCCGAGGCGGCGGTGGAGCACCTCCTGCGCCGGCGCCTGCTCGCGCGCCACGCGCTCGACGAGCGCCTCCACCGCCGCCGGCCGCACCAGCGGCGGGTCGAGGCGGCGCGGGCCGGGCGAAAGATCGGGGAGCGACGACGGGAGCGGCCACGAAGGCGCCGGCGCGAGGCGCACGCGGTAGCGCCCCGGCTGGGCGAGCTGCACGTCGGCGACGAAGCGCCCCGGCCCGGGTTCGATCCACGTGCCGTCGTAGGGGTGGCCGGGGTCGCCGATCCACAGCCGCCCGCGACGCGCTTCGAGGGCGAACCGCCACGCCTTGCGGCCTCCGGCGAGCGGCGACCCGCCCAGGCGCGCCTCGACGGCGACGCCCGCCGGCGCGAAGCCGGTGACCACGGGCGCGATCCGCCCCGCCCCCATCGCCGCGAGCAGGCGCTCGCGCACCAGCCACCATCGCGGCCCCGCGCCGTCGGGGCGCGCGAGCGCGTCGGGATCGGCGATCACGAAGGCGTGGTCCTCGACGGCGAGGCGCGCCCACACCTCGGCTCGCGCAGCGAGGAGGGCCATGGGCTCGATCTCGGTCGCGGCGCGCGGGCCGCAAGCGCTACTTCGCCGGCGTGGACCCCTTGGCCGCGTGATCGCCGGCGACGGGCGGAGCGGCCGGCTTGGGCGCGGGCGCCGTCGGAGCGGCCGGCTTCGGCGGCGGAGCAGGCGAGAGGTCGAGCACCTCCAGCTCGCTGCCGCCGCGCCCCATCGACTTGTGCTTCCGCAGCACCGCGATCCGCGTCCCGCCCAGCCGCCACCCCGACGGGCGCTTCTTGCCGTCGATGCGCGCCAGCTCGACGAGCTTCCGCTCCTTGGCCTCGAGCCGGAACAGCTCCAGCCAGTCCTGGTCCGCCTTCTTCGCCGCCACCGCGTCGGGGTTGACCGGGTCGATGGTGAGCGACACCGCGAGCACGCCGTCGCCGAGCGGCTGCGAGGCGAGCGTGGTCGGGTCGTACTTCCGCAGCGGGCGCGGCGTCTTCAGATCGGCCGTCTGGTCGTCGCGGTCGACCAGCTCGAAGCGCTTCAGGTCCTCGGAGAACTGCACGAAGTCGGACTCGTTCTGGTGCTTCTTGCGCAGGTTCGACAGCGTCGTCCAGGCGATCACGTCGCCGATCTCGCGCTCCTGCAGCACCTTGCCGCCGAACGGGTCCACGTGCGCCGCGGCGTCGGGCTTGCGGATGTCGTGCTTCGGGTCGAAGTCGCCCTCCTTCTGCGCCACCAGCTCGGTGAAGCCGGCGAGCCAGAAGAGCGGCTTCATGCGCTTGCCGGCGACGGTGACGCGGCCGTCCGCGTCCTCGGCGAGCACCTTCTTCGCGAGCGGCCGGAGGTCGTCGCGGCGGACCGCGGTGAGCGAGTGCGTGAAGACGTTGCCCTTGGGCGAGCGGAGCCACGACACGATCGCCGGCACGTCGCCCACCTTGCCGAGCGCGATCTCGGAGGCCGGCCCGAGCTTCTCCTTGCCGACGCACTTCGTGGTGAAGACCTGCGCGCGCACGAGGTGCGTCTCCGGGCTGCGCTCGACGAGCAGGAGGCGCCCGCCGTCGAGGAAGTCGATGCGCTCGGCGCTGATCGTGGGGACCTTGCAGGTCGCCTCGGGATCCGGGCCGCCGGGCGCGACGACGTGCAGCTGCGAGCCGGTGGCGCCGTCGGTGCTGACCCAAGCGAGGAGCTTGCCGTCGTCGGAGAGGGCGAAGGCGTCGTCGATGAAGGTGTTCGGCGGCGCCTTGTACTCGGCGAGGAGCGACGGCTCGCCGGCGTGGGCGGCCGTCGCGGCGAGCAGCGCGGCGACGGTGAGCGAGGCGTGGCGCGAGGTCATGGCCTTGCCTACTCTCCGTCCCGAATCGCGTCAAGCGCCCGTCCGCGCCCTCCTACCCGCCGAACCCCTCCGGCGCCGGCGACTCGACCGCCACGCGTCCGCCCGTCGCCGGGTGCGGGAACACGAGCCGCGCCGCGTGCAGCATGAGCCGCGCCGCGGGCGGGCCGCCGTAGAGCCCATCTCCGACGAGCGGGTGCCCGATCGCGAGGAGGTGGACGCGGATCTGGTGCGTGCGCCCGGTTCCCAGCTCGACGCGCAGCGCGGTGCCGCCCGCGCCGGGTCCGAGCGGCGCGAGGCGCGTCAGGGCCGCCCTGCCGCCGGGCGCGTTCTCGGGCAGCGCCACGCGCCGGCGGGCGTCGCTCGGATCGCGGGCGATGCGCAGCCGGATCTCGCGCGGCTCGGCGATCTCCCCCGAGGCCACCGCCGCGTACGTGCGCTCGACGAGCCCCTCCTCGATGCTGCGCTGCAGCGGCGCGAATGCCTCCGGCCGCAACGCGAACAGCACCAGCCCCGAGGCGTCGCGATCGAGGCGGTGGAGCATGCGCGCCGACGGCAGCTCGTCGCGCACGCGCGCCTCGAGCGACGAGGCGGCCTCGCCCTCCGACGGCTGCGCCAGCATCCCGGCGGGCTTCTCCACCACCAGCGTCAGCTCGTCGCGCCACGCCACGACCAGCGGCGCGGTCGCGACGACGACCGGCTCGCGCACCACCACGCGCGTCCCCGGCGGAAGGTGCGTCGCCTCCACGGCGCGCCGCCCGTCCGCCTGCACCGCGCCGATGCGCACCCACTCTCGCGCGCGATCGAGCGGCAGCGCCAGGCGCGCCGCGAGCAGCTCCGTCACCGTCGGGGGATCGCCGACCGCCACGCGCAGCACGTGCTTGCGCATGGCGCTCATTCGGCGGCCAGCGCGACGGCGATGCGCCCCGCCACGCGGCAGTCGTGGAGCACCAGGGCGCGGTTCGCGGCGAGGCTCCGCGCGCCCGTCTCCCGCGCGATCGCCGCCAGCAGGAACGGCGTGAGCGCCTTGCCGCGGACCCCTGCGCGCGCCGCCCCGTCGAGCGCCGCGGCGATGGCGCGATCGACCAGCTCGCGATCGAGCGCGTCCTCGACGGGGATCGGGTTGGCGACGAGCACGCCGCCGCGGTCGCCGAGCGCGCGTCGAGCGCGAATCACCGCCGCCGCGCCCGCCGCGTCGTCGACGCGGTGCTCGAGGCGCAGCCCGCTCGAGCGCGTGTAGAACGCCGGCAGCTCGTCGGTACCGAAGCCGAGCACGAGGACGCCGAGGGTCTCCAGCATCTCGAGCGTGCGCGGCAAATCGAGGATCGCCTTCGCCCCCGCCGAGACGACGGTGATCGGCTCGCGCGCGAGCGTCGTGAGGTCGCTCGACACGTCGCCGGCCTCCCCGCGATGGACGCCGCCGATGCCGCCGGTGGCGAACACCGCGATGCCGGCGCGCGCCGCCGCGAACGCGGTCGCCGAGACGGTGGTTGCTGCGTTGCAACGCGAGGCGACCGCCGGCGCGAGGTCGGCCTGCCCGGCCTTCACGAAGCCGCCGCGCGCGATGCGCTCGAGCGCCGCGCCGTCGACGCCGACGGTGACCACGCCGTCCAGCACCGCCACCGTCGCCGGCACCGCCCCTTCGGCGCGCACCGCCGCCTCCGCCGCGCGGCCCACCTCGAGGTTGTCCGGAAAGGGGAGCCCGTGGGCGATCAGCGTCGACTCGAGCGCCACCACGGCGCGCCCGGCGCCGAGCGCCGCACGCACCTCCTCGCCGACGACGAGCGGCCCCATCAGTTGCGCCCGCGCGGCCCGTGGGCCACCGCCGCGCGCACCACCTCGAGCCGCGCCTTGTCCACCACGTAGCGCTCGTTGCAGAAGTTGCAGGTCACCTCGGCGTGGCCGGGGTGGGCGATGATCTCGTCGAGGTCGATGGTGGAGAGCAGCTCGAGCGACTGCTCGACGCGCTCGATCGAGCAGCGGCACTGCCAGCGCAGCGGCCGCTCGTCGAGCACCTCCAGCGGCCGCCCGCACACCGCCTCGGCGAACGCGCGCGGCGATCGTTCGCCGCTCCGGAGCAGCTCCCACACCACGCCGACGCGCAGCGCGTGCTGGGCCTCGCGCATCACCCGGTCGGCCTCGGTGCGGTCCTCGGCGATCGGGCGGCCGGCCAGCGCCTCGGCGAGCGGCTGCACCAGCACGCCGGCCGAGCCGCTCACCGCGTCGCCCTCGACGAGCACGTCGCAGCCGAGCGCCGACGGGATCTGCTCGGAGGTGCGCAGGTAGCCCTCCACGTCCTCGTCGATCTCGCCGGTGAGCAGCGCGACCTGCCCCTGGTAGCGACCAATCTGAGGGCCTACGGCCCCCCCATCCTTCGGTGGGGACCCCAGTAGCCCAAGGTCGCGCAGCACGTTGACGACGCCGTGGCGGCCGAGCACCTCGACGACGCGGCCGCGGCCCTCGCAGGAGCGCCGGGCCATCTCCGGCGCGAGGAGGTAGCCGCGCACGTCGCCGCCGTCGGTGGCGTCGGCCGTGACGCCACCCATCGGCCCGTCGCCGCGGACCTGGAGCGTGACGCGCTCGCCGCCCTTGGTGAGCGTGGCCAGGAGCAGGCTCGAGGTGAGCGCCCGCCCGAGCGCGCAGGCGCCCAGCCCCTCGACCTCGTGCCGTCGCGCGGCCTCGCGCGCGAGGTCGGTGGTGACGGCGCACACCACGCGCAGCCCGGCGGCGCGATCGATGGCGCGCACGATGAGGTCCGACATGGGCGGGATATACCACGCCCCGTCGCCGTCGCCGCGCCCCTGGGGCGCCCCTAGGGCGTGACGTTGAGCAGGACGATCACGTTGTTGCTCGCGTTGCCGCAGACGGCGAGATCGGGCTTGCCGTCGCGGTTCAGGTCGGCGGCCACCACGCGTCGCGGGTTGGTGGCGGCGACGGGGAACGTCACGGGCGGCTGGAACGTGCCGTCGCCCTTGCCGGCGAGCAGGCTCACGCTGTTGTCGTCACGGTTGGCGACCGCGAGGTCGACCCGGCCGTCGTGGTTGAGGTCGGCGACGGCGATCGCGCGCGCGCCCTTCGCGGTCGGCCACGTCGCCCCGGCCGCGACCATCATGTTGTTGTTGAGGTAGGTGGTGATGGTGCCGCTCATGTCGCTGGCGATCGCGAGGTCGGCCTTGCCGTCGCCGTTCCAGTCGCCGGAGGCGAGGAAGATCGGGTCGGTCCCGCCGGGGACGTCGATCACCTTCTGCAGCGCGCCGTTGCCGCCGTTGATCATCACCGAGACGGTGTTGCTCATCCCGTTGGCCGCCAGCACGTCGGGCCGGCCGTCGCCGTTCACGTCGCCGGTGAGCACCGCGAGCACCAGGTTGCCGGTCATGTAGGTCGTGGGCGCGCCGAACAGCGCCTTGCCGGTGCCGGGGTAGACGCTCACCGTGTTGCGGTTGTAGTCGGCGGTGACGAGGTCGGGGATGCCGTCGCCGGTGAGGTCGGCGCTCGCCACGTCGATCGTCCCGTTCGCCGCCACGGCGGTGCCCGGCGCGAAGCCGCCGTCGCCGTTGCCGAGGAGGATCGACACGTTGCCGGCGAGCGTGGCGATCGCCAGGTCGTCGTTGCCGTCGCCGTCGAGGTCGCGCGCGACGAGGCCCGCGGGGCTCGACCCGGTGGAGACGTTCGCCGGCGCGGCGAAGCCGCCGACGCCGTCGCCGAGGAGGATCGACACGTTGCCGCTCAGGTAGTTGGTGACCGCGAGGTCGACCTTGCCGTCCTTGTTGAAGTCGTCGCCGACCATCGCCTGCGGCTGGTTGCCGACGGGGATTTGCACGCCGACGACGAACGCCCCGGTGATGCCGCCGAAGGCGCACAGGCCGAGGCCGCACACGCCGCTTCCGCAGTCACGCCCCTGGAGGCACGACCGGCCGCTCGCGCAGGCGGCGCACAGCGGACCGCCGCAGTCCACGTCGGTCTCCATGCCGTTCTTCACGCCGTCGTTGCAGGCCGGCGCCACCTTGCAGACGTTGTTCTGGCAGAAGGCGGTCGTGCAGTCGCCGCCGCCGAGGCACATCCTGCCGACGGCGCAGGCCGGGCACTGGCCGCCGCCGCAATCCACGTCGGTCTCCATGGCGTTCTTCACGCCGTCGATGCAGGTCGCCGGGAGCTTGCACACGTTGTTCTGACAGAAGGCGCTCGCGCAGTCGGCGGCGCCGAGGCAGGCGCGCCCGTTGGCGCACTTCGGACAGCTCCCGCCGCCGCAGTCCACGTCGGTCTCGCTCCCGTTCTTCACGCCGTCGATGCACGAGGGCGCCGGGATGCACGTGTTGTTCGAGCAGAGGCCGCTCGCGCAGTCGCCGGCCGCGAGGCAGGCCCGGCCGTTGAGGCACTTCGGGCAGATCCTGCCGCCGCAGTCCACGTCCGTCTCGTCCTGGTTCTTGATCGCGTCGACGCACGAGGGCGCGGGGCGGCACACGTTGTTCTGGCAAAGCGCGCTCGCGCAGTCGCCGGCGGCGAGGCACACCCTGCCGTTGCCGCACTTCGGGCACCTGGCGCCGCCGCAGTCGACGTCGCTCTCGTCCTGGTTCTGGAGGCCGTCGCTGCACGTCGCGGCGTCGCAGCGGTTGTTGGTGCAGATGCGATCGGCGCAGTCGCCGCCGTGGACGCAACCCATTGCCGTGCCGCACTTGGCCGGGCACGAGCCGCCGCAGTCCACGTCGGTCTCATCGCCGTCCTTGACGCCGTCGCGGCAGTTGGGCGACGCGAGGTCGGGCGACGAAGCGAGATCGGGCGGCGGCGGAGCAGTGAGGTCGGCGCCCGCGAGATCGGAGCCGGGAGGTGGCGCGAGATCGGGGCCGATCGTCGGCGCGAGATCGGAGCCCGGCGGTGCGGCGAGATCGATCCCGCCGCCGTCGGTGGGGAAGAATGGGTTGCCGTTCTCGCTGGTGCAGCCCGAGACGAGGGCGACAATCAAGGTGAGGCAGGTGCGCATGGGATCACCGGTCGGGCCGACGAGGGCCCGCGCCATTTCACCCGCAAACGCCGACGGCGCGCAAGCGCGTCGAGGCGCTACTTGCAGGCGAGCGTGCAGGTCTTCGTCATCGGGTCGCACTGACCGGCGAGGCACGGGTTCGCGCCGCCCATTGGGGGCGTGCACGCCTCTCCGAGCGCGACCTTGTTCTGGCACTTCTTCGTCGCGCCGTCGCAGTAGAGCGGCTGGGCGAACGAAACCAGGAGGGGGCTCCCGCATTCGCCGTTCTTCGAACAGTCACTGCCGACGGTCACGGGCGGCGGCGGCTGGCAGGTCTTGGCAGTCGGATCGCAGAGCATGTCGGCCGGGCAGCCGGTGGATGACTGCGGCAGGGTCGGATCGCAGGGGCTGCCGGCGTCAAGCTGCGCCTTGCACGTGGCCTGGCCGGGGGTGCCGACGCAGATGAGATCGTCGGCGCACGCCGACGTGCACGCCGCGCCGCTCGTCGGGATGGCCATGCAGGTGGGGTTGCCCATCGGCGAGGCGGCGCAATAGAGACCGGCCGCGCAGCCTCCCAATTGGCACGGCTGGCCCGCGCCGGGCGGAGGTGCGCAGGTCCCGGGCATTCCCGCCTGGCTGCTACAGAGGAGGCCATCCTGGCAGCCCGCCGCGCCGGGGCTGTCGCAGGCGGCGCCTGCTCCGCCTTGCGCGCTGCACTTGCCCGGGCTGCCGACGCACTCGAAGCCGTCGCCGCATTGCGTGTCGATCGTGCACGCGCCGCCCGCCGCGACGAGTGCCTTGCAGATCCCCGCGCAGCCGGCGATGCCGCGGTTGTCGCAGTAACCACCGACGCACTCGGCGGTGTCCTTGCACGCGGCGCCGATCGCCACCTTCGGGACGATGCTGTGCTTGCACGCCGCGTTGACGGCGCCGTGGTTGCCGCCGTGGCAGGATTGCGCCGAGAGCGCGGCGAGGCACGCGCTCGCGCTGCTCGCGTCGACGCCGACGCGTCCGGCCGTCTCGGCCTCGATCGGCGAGTAGCCGGACGCGCTGAACTGCGCGAAGAAGGTCGTCGCGCAGGCCTGCACCTCCGAGGCGCCGATCACGCCGCAGCGCACGAGCGCCCAGCACTGGGCCGCCGCCGCCTGCTGGAGCAGATCGCTCACCGACACCGGAGCGCCGTTGAGGCCTCCCGGCCCGCAGCCGAATGCGAGGAGAGAGAGGATCACCGTCGAGCGCATCCGCGGCATTCGCCGCCTCCTTGCGCCGACCCAGGCGGCGCGCGCGGAGCATAGGAGGCCAGAGGTCGGCCGACAAGCGACCGGGCTCACACGGCGCCCGCGGAGCCCCTACTCGCGTCCCGTGATCGCTCCTTCGCCGAGCAAACCCG
>JAJXSP010000140.1 GCA_021784515.1 Myxococcales bacterium
AGACGAGCCGCGGGTCGCAGGGCCGCACCAGCCCCATCTCCACGCCGAGGGCGAGCGCGCGCTCGATCAGCCCGGTGACGCGGCCGTAGAAGTCGGCCAGCTTCCGGTCGAACTCCTCGTCGAGGCCGACCGCCTCGCGGATGACGATCCGCGCCATCGGCCGCTCGCGCTCCAGCAGGCCGAGGATGCCGCGGACCTGCTCGTGCATCTGCTCGAGCGGCGGCGGCGCGCCGGGCGCGGTGTCGATGCGCCGCACCACGCCGGTGAGGCTGGCGAAGAACACGTCGAGCAGCTCGTCGAAGATGGCGCGCTTGGACTCGAAGTAGAGGTAGAAGGTGCCGCGCGCGATCCCCGCCGCGTCGATGATGTCGTTCACGCTCGTGGCGTGGTAGCCGTGCAGGGCGAACCGCCGGCGCGCGGCGTCGAGCACCTGGGCGCGCCGCTCCTCTCGCAGGCGCGCCGCGCGGCGGACGCGGCCATCGATCTTCTCGTCGTTCTTTGGTGGCGGCCCGTCGGCGTCTGCGGTCATGGAGGGCGCGGATCGTAGCACGCGGATCAAGCGGTCCGCGTCGCCTCCTCGAGCACGTCGATCAGGCTGCGCGAGGCGACGCCGTCGCTCTCCAGGCGGCGCCGGCAGGTGGGGCACGCGGTGATCACGCTGCCCACGCCGGCCTCGCGCACCTCGTCGAGCCGCCACGCCGCGATCGCGTCCGCCGTCGCGGGCGCGGTGAGCGGCAGCACCCCACCGCCGCCGCAGCACACGCCCTCGGCGCGCGACCGCGAGAACTCGCGCACCGAGACGCCGACCCGCTGGAGCAGCTGCCGCGGCTCCTCGGTGACGCCGAGCCAGCGGGCGAGGTAGCAGGGGTCGTGGTAGAAGGCCTCGCCGCGCGCCTCCCCGACGGGGATCTTCTGCAGCGCCTCGGCGAACAGCTCGGTCGGGTGCACCACCTCGGGGGCGAGCGGCACGCCGTGCGCGGGGTACTCCACCTTCATCGCCCAGGCGCACGAGGGGCAGGCGACGGCGACGCGGCGGAAGCCGGCGAGGCTGCGCGCCACCGTCTCGGCGTGGAGGCGGAAGGCGTCGTCGAAGCCGCCCGCCAGGAGCGGATAGCCGGCGCAGCCAGGCGTGCCCTCGGGGACGTCGAGCGGCAGGCCAAGGCGATCGGCGAGCGCGAGCGCCGTCACCGCGCCGGCGGGATCGTCGCAGCCCGGGAGGTACGCCGTCTCGCCCGCCGCGGTGAAGCGCTGCGGCGCGACCAGCTCGCGCGTCGTCAGGGCGGCGCGCTGCGCCTTCGCCCGCACCCGCTCGGGGAGCGTGGCCAGCGCCGGCGCGCCCAGCCCGGCGCGCTCGGCCTCGGCGCGTCCGGTGAAGAGGTGGCGCCCCGGCGTGATGTCGTGGTGGCATGCCTCGGTGCAGGCGCCGCAGCCGGTGCAGGCGTACAGCGACGCGGCGACCTCGACGGTGGCCTCGATCGCGGTCCGGCCGCGCAGGAGGCGCATCGTCGCCATCTTCGTCTGCGGGGTGACCGTCTCGCGCCCCTCGGCGCTCGACACCGGGCAGACGTGCCGGCACAGCTTCGGACAGTAGGTGCAGTAGGTGAGCGAGGTGTCGAGGTCGAGCGTCACGCGGTGCGCTCCGGTCGCGAGAACAGGCCTTGCGGGTCGAGCTGATGGAGGATCGCGGCGCGCGTCGGCGACGGGAAAACCGGCGCCGCGGGGGTCACGCTCTCGGCCACGAGCGCCGCGCCGGCCGGCGAAAACGCGGTCAGCTCGGCGGGCGCCGGGCAGGCCGCCCACGCCGCGTCCAGCTCGCGCCACGGCACGAAGCGCTGCCGCCGGAGGTCGGGGAGCCAGGGCCGCGCGAGCCACTCCTCGAGCGTGGCGACCGCCGGCCACGGCCGCCCACCCGCGCTCGTCGCGAGATCGGCCGCCAGCCCGATCGCGGCGTCGCACACCTCGGAAGGCACGTCGAGCGCGAGGGCGAGCACGGTGCCGGCCGGCGCGTCGAGCCGATCGGTGACGGAGAGCTGCGCCGGGCGCAGGCCGCGATCGAGGAGCGCGCGCGCCACCGCGACGGGCGCCGCGCGATCGGGGAAGACGAACGCCGCGTGGCGCGTCGGCAGCCTCCGCGTGACGCGCAGCCAGGCCGCGGTGATCACGCCCGTCGTTCCGCGCGCGCCGAGCAGCGCGTGCGCGAGGTCGGGGCCGGTGGCGCGACGGGGCGCCATCCGCGTGCTGAAGATCGTCCCGTCGGCGAGCACTCCGTCGACGGCCGAGCAGGCGTCGAGGAAGCGACCGCACGGACCGCCCTCGGCCGGGCGCGGCGAGGCCAGCGCTGCGCCGACGGTGCGCTCGCCGCCCCAGCGCAACGCGGCGCCGAGCGAGAGCCTGCGCTCGCCGAGCCCCGCCTCGAGCTGCGCGAGCGTGCTGCCCGCCTGCACGTGCACGAGGAGCGAGCAGTCGTCGAGGTGGAGCACCCGCGCCATCCGCGCGAGATCGAGCACGACGTCCGGCGACCGATCGCGCGACGCCACCTCGACCGTCAGCCGCGACGCCCGCGCCACCTCCAGCACCGCCGCCACGTCGCTCGCCGCGCCGGGGCGGGCCACCACGCAGCGGCAATCCTCGACGAGCGACACGTTCGCCGCGCCGATCACCTCGGCGAGAGCCCTCGCGTGCGCCGCCGCCTTCGGCCGCCAGCTCATAGCCCCAGCTTCCCCGGGTTGAAGACGTGGTGCGGGTCGAGCGCCTCCTTCAGCGCGCGCAGGATCGCCATCGACTCGCCGTGCTCGCTCGGCATGAAGGCCGCCTTGGAGAGCCCCACGCCGTGGTGGTGGCTGATCGTCGCGCCGACGGAGGTGGCGGCGGTGAGCGCGGCGCGCCAGACGGCGTCGTAGCGGCGCTCCGCCTCGCCCGGCTCTGTCGGGGCGGCCGCCGCGAAGGTGAAGTAGATCGAGCAGCCGTCGGGGTAGGCGTGGGAGAAGTGCGCCATGATGAAGGCGTGCGGCGCCACCGCCTCGCGGACCGTGCGGTAGAGGTCCATCAGGCGGTCCCACGACACGGCGACCTCCATCGTGTCGCCGAACGCGCCCGCCTCGAAGACGCGCGAGAGCTTGAAGCTCACGTCGTAGCGGTGGCGCAGCCAGTGCTCGCCGGGGCCGGGGCCGAGGTCGCGCCCGCCCGCGGCCTCGATCTCGCGGAAGGTGGCATTCGCCTCCGCCTCGGCGAGGCGCGCATCGCCCTCGACGCCGATCACCAGCAGGCAGCCGCGCCCGACGCGGCCGAGCACCGCGTCGACGGCGCGGTTGAGGACGCGCGGGTGCGAGAGCGCCGCCCCGACGACCGCGCGCCGAATCGCCCCGAGCGCGCGCCGCCCCTCCCGCCCGCCGAACTCGTCGATCCATCGATCGAGCGCGGCGCCTTCGGGCGCGGGCGCCGGCGGGGGCTCGGCATCGGACGTGGCGTGGATCCCGAGCGCCATCAGCGTGTCGAGCTCGTCGTAGAGCCGGACCACCGCCGGCCGCAGCCCGCGCTGCATGACGCGCCGGATCGCCTCGCAGCCGGCCGCCACCCGCGGCACCGCGAAGCCGCGGAGGTGGCGCGCCTCGGGGGCGGGGCGGATCTGGAGCCGGGCGCGCGTGAAGATCCCGAGCGTGCCCTCGCTGCCGACGAGGAGCTGGGCGAGGTGCTCGCCGTCGGGTTCGCGCGCGGTGTCGATCACCTCGGCGCGCCCGTCGACGAGCTCGACCGAGCGCACCATGTCCTCGATCTTCCCGTAGCGCGACGAGCACTGTCCCGCCGAGCGTGCGGCGAGCCAGCCGCCGAGCGTGGAGCACATGATCGACGACGGGAAGTGGCCGAGCGTGAAGCCCCGGCGCTCGAGCTCGTGCTCGAGGTGCTCGCCGATCCAGCCCGCGTCGAAGGTGGCGGTCAGCGACGCGGGATCGATCTCCACCAGGCGCCGCATCCGCTTGACGTCGACGACGAGGCCGCCGCGCAGCGCGAGGGTGCCGCCGCACACGCCCGAGCCGGCGCCGTAGGGGACGATCGGCACGCGCTCGGCGATCGCCAGCCGGACGATCGCCTGCACCTCCTCGACGGTCTCGGGCCACACCACGGCGTCGGGCGGGTGGGCGCCGAGATCGCCCGCCTCGAGGCCGAGCAGGCCGCGCGGCCACAGATCGCGCGCGTAGGCGAGCCGGTCGGTCGGAGTGATGGAGACGCGGTCGGGCGCGGTGATCGACCGCAGCGCCGGGGCGAGCGCCTCGCCACGCGTCGTCGGAGCGGGGAGCGGCACGAGCGCAAGCTACCACGAAAAAATTTGACGAGGGTATGTCCGGCTCCCAACCTCTCCGACGAGGACCCCGTGATCAAGAACACTCTCGTCGCCCTTTGCCTCGGCCTCTTCACCCTCGGCTTTTCCGCACCCGCCTTCGCGCGAGCGCACCACCGGCACCATCACCACGCGGTGCACAAGAAGTCGCCGCGGCACCATCGCGGCCACCACCGCGCGCACTAGCCAATGCCGATCAAATAAGCGCCGCCCCGTGAGCGCGTCGACGGCTTGGGGACGACGGTTCGTCGAGGTTCCCGCAGCGTGCAGAGGGTCGCGCGAGGCGCCACCGGAAGGTTCCTCGGCGCGCGGCGAGGTCGGCGGAGCGGGGAACCAGGCGTCCCTTGGGGACGGTATTGAATCAGCTGCGCAAGCGATCACGGCACGGTTGAACCCGTCGAGGCGGCGCTTATTTCGCCGACAGTCCCCATTGCCGGAGATCCCGCCAATGCATCGTTCGTTCATCCTGGTCGCCGTGCTGCTCGCCGCCGCGCCCGCGGCCGCGCGCGTCCCGCAGGGCGCGGAGGTGCCCGCCGGAAACGACGAGCTGTCGGTCCACATGGGCTATCAGCAGGGCTTCGGCGGCGACATCGGGACGCCGTCGGGGTTCAAGCTCTTCGGCGAGTACGCGCACCGGTTGGGACGCCTCGTGTGGCTCGACCTGCAACTCAACCAGGTATTCGGCTTCGGCGTCGGCGCCGACACCTGCTTCGACGTCAACGGGAACCCGTATCCGTGCACCGCGAACTTCTACTACGGCGGCTGGGCGACCGAGATCGGCGTCGGCGTGAAGCTGAAGATCCCGACGCCGATCCCGCTCGTCGTCGAGGTGCCGATCGTCGGCGCGGTCGAGGTGATCTACGACCGCGCGTGCGGCGACGACGGCGCGGCGGTCCCGGTGGTGCGCTTCGGTGCCGGCGTGAAGTACTTCGTCACGCCGCGTATCGGCGTGGGCGGCGGGATCGACTTCGCCCTCGGGCCCGCGTTCCACAAAGGCTCTCCCTGCAGCGGCTCCTACGTGGACTTCTTCGGCACCTTCGACTTCCAGGTCGGCGCCGAGTTCATCCTCTAAGGCTCCGCCCTCTCTGCCAACCAGGCGGCGGCCGCCCCTACTCGCTCCTGAACCGCCGGCTGTCGTCGACGGCGCGGCGGTAACGCCCGATCTCGTCGGCGACGCGCTCGTCGCTCCAGCCGAGCCGTGCGGCCATCCGCTTGGCGACCGTCGGCGCGATCTCGAGCCCCTGGTCGCGCGCCCGCAGGATCAGCGGCACGCGGCGGCACAGCACGTCGCACAGCGTGCGCGCCATCTCCACCTCCACCGCCTCGTCGACCTGCGCCATGATCACCGGCGCCTCGCCGTCGAGCGGCGCCGCCGCCCCACGATCCTCGACGGCGCGCCGCGCCACCGTCGGAGCGCGCGCCCCGAAGGTGTCGGCGAGCTGCCGCGCCACCGGCTCGGGCAGCCCGAGCGCGCCCACCTCGCCGGCGAGCCGCCCCAGATCGGCGTCGCCCTCGACGCCCACCGCGCCCGGCAGCGGCCGCTCGCCGGTGGTGCTGATCGGGATCCGCCCCAGCTGCGCGCCGGCGTGGTCCACCACCTCCGCCGCCATGCGCCGGAAGGTGGTCAGCTTGCCGCCGGCGATGGTGATGAAGCCGGGGCGGTCGATGATGCTGTGCTCGCGCGAGGTGTCCGACTCGGAGCCGCTGTTCTGCGAGGGCGCCACCAGCGGCCGCAGCCCCGCCCACGTCGCCAGCACGTCCTCGGGGACCAGCTTCGTCGACGGGAAGTAGTGGTTCGCCGTCTCGAGGAGGTACTCGACGTCGGAGCGCTCGGCGTAGACCCGATCGATGTCGCCGTGGAAGTCGGTGTCGGTGGTGCCGAGCACCGTGCGCCCCTCGACCCACGGGATGGCGAACATCACGCGCCGATCGTGCCGCCCCTGCATCACCACCGCGTGGGCGAGCGGCAGGCGCGCCGCGTCGAGCACGAGGTGCACGCCCTTGGTCGGGCGCAGGATCGGCGCCTCGCCGACGAGCGCGCGCACCCGGTCGCTCCACGGCCCGGTGGCGTTCACAACCACGCGCGCGCGCACCCGGACTTGCCGCCGCGCCACCGTCGGCTCGACGTCCTCGACCTCCGCGCCGATGACGCGCTCGCCGTCGCGCAGCAGGCTCACCGCGCGGGTGTGGTTGACCACCGCCGCGCCGAGCGCCCGCGCATCCAGGGCGCTCTCCAGCGTCACGCGCGCGTCGTCGGTGACGCAGTCGTAATAGACGATCCCGCCCTTCAGATCGTCGGTGCGCAGCGACGGCTCGAGCTCGTGGATCTTCGGCGCGCGGTAGGTCTTGTGCAGCTTCGGCGACGAGAAGCGCGACAGCCCGTCGTAGATCCACAGCCCGACGTCGAGCTTCATGAGCCCCGGGCGCGAGGTGCGGTAGGCCGGCACCAGGAACGGCAGCGGGCGAACCAGGTGGGGCGCCCGCTTCCGCAGCAGCGCGCGCTCGTTGGTCCCCTCGAACACCAGCTTGAACTGCGCGTGCTCGAGGTAGCGCAGCCCGCCGTGGATCAGCTTCGACGACTTCGACGACGTGCCGGCGCCGAGGTCCTCCTTCTCGACGAGCGCCACGTCGAAGCCGCGGAGCGCGGCGTCCCGGGCGATGCCGCACCCGGTGACGCCGCCGCCGATCACGAGCAGGTCGAAGGTAGTCGAGGCGAGGCGGGAAAAGGCGGAATCGCGATCGTTGGGCGAGGGCACGTCGGAACCTAAGCGCAAGACGGAGGGAGAAGCAACATCACTGGAGGTAGCTTCGGAGATCGAGAGAGCCCTTCTCGAGTCCACTCTTCAGCTCAAGTTCGACACCTCCGGTGGCGTCGGCAAACTGCCGCCGGATGTCCTTGAGCCGAGGAGGTGCTCCCGCCGAACCCACCACGAGCGCTCGCCATCGGGTTCGCGGCAGAGCGGACCGCTCGAGCCTCCCACGCACCGCGATCAACGTGTTTTTCAGCTGCTCGACCGCGTGCCTCACTTCGGCGCCCTTCAACTCGACGAACAGGAGCATCACCTCCGGCGAACCGCCCCGATGCCAGACGAGTAGATCGCAGGATGGCTTGCCGACCATCCTGAGGTGCCGCCGAGCACACTCCGAGTCGGTGTCGAACAGAAGAATCGTCTCGCCGGTCTCACGCGCGAGGCCGACCGAAACACCGTCCTCGCAGTGGCTCGTCGACCCGACGATAAGGCAGTCCCAAAGAAGCGGATCGCAGGCCAACCGGCTCAAGCCTTCTTCAGTTGAAGCAGCTTGCCAAAAAGGTTGCTCTCGTAATCGGTTTCATTGCTGAAGGTCGCCCAATCGATCGTCTTCCGCTCAGCGTCCACGGCGGACTTGACTTCGCCGCTGTCGGTGAACTCGAAAACGGCTACGCGCGACCAATCGAGAAAGGCGTCGGTCGTCTTCAGCTTGAACAGGGCGGCTGCTTCTGCCTTCCGCTCGGCAGGCAACTGGCCGGCCTCAAGCAAGTTGTGCAGATGGTCGACCACATATGGGCTGTGGGTGGTTGCGACGACGCGGATTCCCCGGTTGACCAAGAGGGCCAGCAGCTCGACGAGAGCAAGCTGCGCGGCGGGTTGGGCATTCATCTCCGGCTCGTCTTCCCGAGGTTGCGCAGGGTCAGGCGCATACGGGTCTCCCGTCCCTACGCTCCATGGAGCTTCACGTGGATCGACAGCTCGTCGAGCTGCTTGTCGTCCGCCTCCGTCGGGCAGTCGGTCATCAGGTCGGTGCCCTTCTGCGTCTTCGGGAAGGCGATCACGTCGCGCAGCGAGTCGGCGCCGCACAGCAGCATCGCGAGGCGATCGACGCCGAAGGCGATGCCGCCGTGGGGCGGCGGCCCGTACTTGAACGCGTCGAGCAGGAAGCCGAACTTGCCCTGCAGCGACTCGATCGAGAGGCCGAGCGCCTCGAACACCTTCTGCTGCACGTCGCGCTGGTGGATGCGGATCGAGCCGCCGGCGATCTCGTTGCCGTTGAGCACGAGGTCGTAGGCGCGCGCGCGGACCCTGCCGTTGTCCACGGACAGGTGCTCCACGTCCTCGGGCCGCGGCGACGTGAACGGGTGGTGCGCCGCCACCCACTGCCCGTGACCACTTTGAGGGCCTCCGGCCCCCCCGTCCTGCGGCGGGGACCCCACCTGCTCGAACATCGGGAAGTCGGTGACCCACAGGAAGCGCCAGGTGTCCTTCTCGACCAGCCCGAGCTTGTTGCCGAGGTGCAGCCGCAGCCCGCCGAGCACGGCGTTGACCAGCTTGAAGCTGCCGAACTGGAAGAACACGAGATCGCCGGCCTGCGCGCCCAGCGCGGCGTTGATCTCGTGGCGCGCGTCGACGGTGATCGACTTCAGCGGCGTCTGCGCCCACTCGCCGCCCTCGCCGACCTTCGCGCGCGCCAGGCCGCGGGCGCCGTACTGCTTGACGAACTCCTCGAGCTTGTCGGCCTCGGTGCGGCTCATCTTCGCCGCGTGCTCCGCCGGCAGGCGCAGCGCCTTCACGATCCCCTTGTCGGCGATCGTGTTCTGGAAGAACGGCACGCCCGCGCCGCCGTGCTTCGCGACGATCGACGTGAGGTCGGTGAGGGGCAGGCCGAAGCGGAGGTCGGGCTTGTCGACGCCGTACTTGCCCATCGCCTCGTCGTAGGAGAGGCGCGCAAACGGCGTCGGGATCTCCACGCCGAGCGCGTCCTTCCAGATCCGCGCGCAGAGCCCCTCCATGATCCGGTACACGTCCTCCTCGACGACGAACGACATCTCGACGTCGATCTGCGTGAACTCCGGCTGGCGGTCCTGGCGCAAATCCTCGTCGCGGAAGCAGCGCACGATCTGGAAGTAGCGGTCGAAGCCCGCCACCATGAACAGCTGCTTGAAGATCTGCGGCGACTCGGCGAGCGCGTAGAACTTCCCCGGGTTCAGCCGCGACGGCACGAGGAAGTTGCGGGCGCCGCCGGGCGTGTACTTCACCATGAACGGCGTCTCGAGCTCGGTGAAGCCCTCGCCGTGGAAGTGCTCGCGCGTCGAGCGGTAGAGCTGCGAGCGCACCAGGAAGTTCCGCTTCAGCGACGGGCGGCGGAGGTCGAGGTAGCGGTACTTGAGGCGGAGCTGCTCGTTCGTGTCGACGTCGTCCTCGATCGGGAAGGGCGGCGTCTCCGAGCGCGAGAAGATGTGCAGGCGGGAGGCCTCGACCTCGACCTCGCCGGTCGCGAGCCGCGGGTTGGGCTGCCCGCCCGACGACACGCGCGAGACGACGCGCCCCTTGACGGCGAGGCAGTACTCGCCGCGCAGCTCGCCGGCGAGCGCGTGGGCCTGCGCGTCCACGTCAGGGCCGAACACCACCTGCGTCAGACCTTCGCGGTCGCGCAGGTCGATGAAGATGCGGCCGCCGTGGTCGCGACGGTTGTGCACCCAGCCCATCAGCACGACCTCGCTGCCGAGGTCGGAGATGCGGAGCGCGTTGCAGTGATGGGTGCGCTTGAGGTCGACGAGGAACTGTTGGGTCGGCGGCATGGCGGCGCAGTATAGACAATTCGATCGCGTTCCGCCCGCCGACGCGGAGCGCGATGACGCGACGGCTACGTCGGCACCTTCGATCGCTCCTCGAGCTGGCCGCGCAGCGCGTCGATCTCGTCCTTCGATCCCGCCGTCAGCGACGGAACGGCGGCCTTGTCCTTGGCCGCGATCGCCGCCGCGGTGGCCGCCGCGACCTGGCCGAGCGTGCCCGGCGAACCGCCCTGCCCCGCCAGGAGCTCGATCGGCACCGGCAGCACGATCGTCATGTTGGGCTGCGCCGACACCTCCACCATCGTCTGGTACAGGCGCAGCTGGAGCGCCGCCGGCTGCCCGGCGATGAGCCTCGCCGCCTCCGCGAGCTTCGCCGCGGCCTGCAGCTCGCCCTCGGACATGATGATCTTCGCGCGCCGCTCGCGCTCCGCCTCGGCCTGCCGCGCCATCGCGCGCTTCATCTCCGTCGGCAGCGTGATGTCCTTGATCTCGACGGCCGTGATGTCGACGCCCCACTGCTCGACGCGCGAGTCGAGGATCGACTGCACCTCCTGGTTGATCTCGGCGCGCTTGGCGAGCACCTCGTCCAGCTCCATGCGGCCGATGATCGCGCGCAGCGTCGTGGCGGCGAGCTGGAGCGTCGCCGGCAGGTAGCTCTCCACGCGCAGCACCGCGTCGGCCGGCGAGGCGACGTCGGCGTAGACCACCGCGTCCACTCCGATGGAGATGTTGTCGCGGGTAATCACCTCCTGCGTCGGGATCTGGAGGACCTTGGTGCGGAGGTCGACCACCTGCGCGCGATCGATGCCGAAGGGCAGCATCAGCACGACGCCCGGCCCGAGCGGCCGCTTCCGCGCCCGGCCCAAGCGGAAGACGATCGCCCGCTCGTACTCGCGCAGCACGCGGAAGCTCGTCGCCAGGAACAGCCCGACGCCGACGAGGATGCCGAACAGGAAGGGGATCATTGGGGCCTCTCGCCATCGACGGCCGACCGCTTCCATGCCCTCGCTTCGGGCGGGCGGGGTCGGCCCAATGCGCGGCACTATGCCATACTCCGCCGCCCGTGATCACCGTCGCCCATTTCTCGGACGTCCACGCGCTCTCCCTCGACGGAGTGTCGCCGCTGGCGTTCCTCAACAAGCGGCTCGCGGGCGGCGCCAACCTGCTCCTCAAGCGGCGCGACAAGCACCCGGTGCGGCTGTTCGAGGCGCTCCTCGAGGACCTCGACCGCGTCCACCCCGACCACGTGATCGTGACGGGCGATCTCGTCAACCTCTCGCTCGATGCCGAGTTCGCGCTGGTGCGGTCGTTGCTCGATCGGATCGCCCTGCCGCCGTCGGAGATCAGCGTGGTGCCGGGCAACCACGACGTGTACGTGTGGGCGGCGGCGCTCCGCCGATCGTGGCAGCGCGCGGTGGCGCCGTTCGCCACCTCCGACGGGGCGAACGAGCCCTCCTTCCCGCTCGTGCGCGCGCGCGGCGACCTCGCGATCATCGGCCTCTCCACCGCCCTGCCGTCGCCGGTGCCCTTCGCCGACGGCTGGGTCGGCCCGCGCCAGCTCGCCGCCGCCGCCCGCGCGCTCGAGGCCCACCGCGGCCGCTTCCGCATCGTCGCGCTGCACCACCCGCCGGTCAAAAACCGGCACGCGTTCCTCCGCGGCCTGCGCGATCGGGCCCTCCTCGCGCGCGTCCTCCGCCGCACCGGCGCCGAGCTGGTCCTCCACGGCCACGAGCACCGCGACGTGCGCGCCGAGCTGCCCGGCCCCGACGGACCGATCCCGGTGATCGGCGTCGGCTCGGCGACCTACGACGACCCGCGCCCCGACCGCCGCGCGCGCTACAACGTCTATCGGATCGCGGACGGCCGCTTCTCCGTCGAGACGCGAGTGCACGATCCGCGCACCGGCCGCTTCGCGCCGCGCCCCTGATTCGCGCGACCTCCCCGCCGCGTCGACGGGCGGTGCTGCGTGATATCCTGCCGCCATGAAATCGACCACTCGCCGGGCGGCCATTGCATTCGCCACTCTCGTCCTCGGCTGCAGCACGCCGCCAGGCGACGGCAACAACGCCTCCACGTGCGCTTCGCCGTGCGGCGACGGCATGGAGTGCGTCGACGGCGCCTGCGTGCCGATCAGCGCCGACATGGCCGCCCCCGCCGGCGCCGACCTCGCCGGCCCGGCCACGAGCTGCGACCCGAAATGCGTCGGACTCACTCCCGTCTGCAACGCATCCAATCACTGCGTCGGCTGCGCGAAAGACACCGACTGCCTGGCAGGCTCTTATTGCAAGATCGTGAGCGGCACGATGGCCACCTGCGTCCCCGGATGCACCGACGACAGCCATTGCGGCGGAAAGAAGTGCTGCAAGAACGTCTGCGTGGACGTGAGCGCCGACGTGAACAACTGCGGCGCCTGCGGGACGCAATGCTCGGCCCAGCACGCCACGCCGACCTGCACGATGGGCGCCTGCGGCAGCTCGCAGTGCGATCCCGGCTGGGGCGATTGCAACAAGGACCCGAAAGACGGCTGCGAAGCCAACCTCCACACGGACTCCGGAAATTGCACCGCCTGCGGAATGGCATGCAGCATTCCCAACGCGGTCAACGCCTGCGCCGATGGGTGCTACGAGGCGGCGTGCACCTTCGGGTTCGCGGACTGCAACAATGACCCGATGGACGGCTGCGAAACCTCCGTCTCCTCCGATCCGAC
>JAJXSP010000141.1 GCA_021784515.1 Myxococcales bacterium
ATCATCACCGCCGCCGCGAAGGGCGCCTGCGACACCGTGCGCGCGGTGACCGGCGGCAAGTTCACCGCGGCCTACCTCCTCGAGATGCTCAACCGCGCCATCTTCGAGTCGGCGAAGCGGCGCTTCGTCATGACCTGCTTCGCGTCGATCATCGACCCGGCGGCGCGGACCATCACCTACGCCAACGCGGGCCACAACTTCCCGTACCTCTTCCGCGCGGGCGCCGACGGCGAGGAGTTCCAGGTGCTGATGGCGCGCGGCAACCGGCTCGGCGACGTCGCCGAGAGCGCCTACGCCGAGGGCACCGCCCCGCTCCGCCCAGGCGACACCCTGGTCTGGTACACCGACGGGATCGTGGAGTGCGAGAGCGATCGTGGCGAGCAGTTCGGCGAGAAGCGCTTCCGCGCCGCGATCAAGCGCGCGGCCGGCCTCGGCCCCGAGGAGATGCGCGCGGAGGTGGTCGCCACCGCGCAGCAGTTCTTCGGCGAGCAGCCGCGCAAGGACGACATCACGCTGGTCTTCGGACGGGTGTTCGAATGAGTACGATCCGCATCGCGCTGCTCTCGCTGGCCGTCGCCGGCGCGGCCCTCGCCGACGGGCGCGCGGGCAACGACAGCGAGGAGGAGCAAGCGCTCAAGGCGGCCGAGGCGGCATTCTCGGCGAACCAGTACGAGGACGCTGCGGCGCTGTACGAGAAGGTCACGGCGATCGACCCGGCCCGTCCCGAGCCGTGGGTCAAGCGCGCGGTGATCCTCTACCGCAAGAAGCAGTACAACGACGCGGTCCAGCTCCTTCGCACGGCGCAGAAGACGCTCCCCGACGACCTCGGCATCAAGGCGCAGCTCGGCCTCTCGCTCTACAAGGCGGGCGCCGTCGAGATTGCGGTGGGGATGATGGAGGAGGTGGTGCGCGCCAGGCCGGAGATGAGCGAGCTGCAGCTCCAGCTCGGGCTCCACTACGTCAAGGTCGGCGACGGGAAGAAGGCGGTGCCGGCGATGGAGGCCTACTTCAAGTACCGGCCCGCCGAGGCGGCGAAGCTCGACGCGCAGCTGCGGCCGATCGTGGGCTCGGCGTACCTCCTCAACAAGCAGTACACCGAGGCGGAGCGCGAGTTCGAGGCGGTGCTGAAGCTGGCGCCGAACGATCCCGTCGCGCACGCCTCGCTCGGGCTGGTGGAGACGGGCAAGGGCGACTGCAACAAGGCCATCGCGCACTACGAGAAGGTGGCCGCCGACGCGCCCAAGCGGCCCTTCATCGCCGCCGACCTCGCGACCTGCTACCTCAAGCTCGGTCGGCGCGGCGAGGCGCTCAAGTCGGCCGAGGGCTACGCGGCGCTGCGGCCGAAGGAGGCCAAGGCGCAGCTCCTCCTCGGCGACGCACGCTTCGAGAGCCGCGACCTCCCCGGCGCGCAGGCGGCGTGGGCGGAGGCGCACCGGCTCGACGGCAGGGCGCCGGTGGACGCGCGGCTCGGCCGGCTCTACCTCGCGCAGAAGAACTACGACGCGGCGCTCGGAGTGCTGGAGCGCGCGGCCCAGGCGGCGCCCGACGACCTCGAGATCGCGCGCGGGCTGGCCGAGGCCTACGCCGCGACGAGGGCGCCCCGCGATCAGCTGGTCGCCGTCGGGGAGCGGCTGGCGAAGGCGGGCGACGCGGAGTCGCTGGTCGCGGCGGGCGGGGCCTTCTTCGCCGCCGGGGACGACGCGCGCGCGGCGAAGCTCTTCGACGCGGCGCTCGCGCTCGACGGCAAGGCGCGTCGCGCGCGCACCGGGTTGCAGATGGCGCTCACGCGAGCGGCGCAAAGCGCGATCGGAAGGGGCGACCTCGCGGCCGCGGAGAAGGCGGTGACGCGCGCGCGGGAGCTGGACCCCGAGGGCGTGCAGGCGAACCGCAACCTCGGGCTGGTGCTGATCGTGGCGAAGAAGTACGCCGAGGCCGAGCGCCCGCTCCAGGCGGCCGCGAAGAAGGTGCCGCACGACGTGGTGGTCAACCGCCTCCTCGGGCGCGCCTACGCCGGGATGAAGCGCCGCGACGACGCGATCAAGGCGTGGGAAGAGGCGGCGCAGACGGCCCTGCGCACGCGCGGCCCGGCGCTCGCCGAGGTGTACGTGGACCTCGGGCCGGCCTACGTCGAGGCGGGCAAGCTCGACCAGGCGATCGGCGTGCTCGACACCGCCGTGCGCGAGGCGGGGCAGACGGCGGCGCTCGCGCCCGCGCAGCGCAACCTCGCCCTCGCGCTCTACCGCCGCGGCCTCGAGCGGATGAAGGACGGCAAGCTCGCCGAGGGGGCACTCGAGGATTTGAGCCGCGCCGCCGCGACGGCGACGGCCAAGGGCGCGCTCACCGCCAAGGAGCAGGCCGCGCTCTCGTGCGCGGCGTCGCTCGGGGCGCTCGCCGCCGGCAAGAGCGCGCAGGCCGAGGAGGGGCTGGCGCGCGCGGTCCACGACGGCGGCTGCACGTGGAAGCCGCCCTTCGAGAAGGTGGGCAGCGAGTTCTTCGCCGCCTACGCCGACTACCGCGACAGCCAGAGCGCGTCGCGCCGCGAGGCGGCGGCGAAGACCTTCCAGAAGCTGGTGCCGAAGGCCTCGGCCTCGCTCGCGCCGCTGCTGCGCGATCTCGTGCGCTCCTCGTACGAGTTGGAGGGCTACGACCTCTACCAGCGCGGCGAGGAGAAGCGCGCCGCGGTGGCGCTGCGGAGCGCGGCGAAGCTCGGCGCCGGCAAGGACCTGCGCGAGCTCGAGAACAACCTCGCGGTGATCGACACCACCGAGGGCCACTACGTCGCCGCCGAGAAGAAGTTCGAGGAGCTGGGCGCGCGGCCGCCCGAGTCGATGGTGAACCTCGGGATCCTGGTGGACCGGGAAGGGGACGCGCGGCGCGCCCTCGAGCTGTACCGTCGCGGCGCCGAGCACGGCGCGCACGCCCCGCGGCTGCGCGAGTGGATCGACGTGAAGGAGCGCCTGCTCTCGAGCGGTGACGCTCCGGCTGGAGGTGCGAAGTGAACGGGAACGGGAACGGAGACGGAAACGGGAACGGAGGCGCTCACGCTCACGCTCACGCTCACGCTCACGCTCACGCTCACGCTCACGCTCACGGGAAATGGGGGGCGGCGCTGGCGGTGATTGGGGCTCTGTGCTCGTTCGCCGGGCGGGCGCACGCCGACGGCAAGCTGGTGATCGCCATCTACGCGCCCAACGCGCCCTTCGAGTCGGGCGAGCAGCGCTACGGCTTCGCCAGCCGGCTGGCCCAGCAGCTCACCTCCGCCGGCGTCGCCGCCGAGGCGAAGGGCTTCGCCCACTCGTCCGACTTCGAGGCCGCCGCCGGCAAGGAGCAGGTGGACTTCGCCATCGTCGACGGCGTCTACCTCGGCGAGCGCAACGCGCCGTGGCCGGTCCTCGCCAGCGCCACCATCGGCGGCGATCCGAGCGCGCGGTGGGCCCTGTTTTCCGGGCTCCCCGGCGGCGTGTTCGAGCTTTCGGGCAAGCGGCTCGCCCTCGCGGCGACGGGGTCGAAGGACAACCAGTTCATCGACAACGCGCTCCTCGACGGCGAGCTGGGCCACCACTTCGGAGCCCGCCAGCCCTCGCCCGACGTCGTCTCGGCGGTGACGGCGGTGACGCTGAAGAAGGCCGACTGCGTGTTCGCCCCCGAGTTCGCCGGGCGCGGGCTGCACAAGGTGTTCGACGCGGGGCGCGTGCCCAACCCGGCCCTCGTGCAGGTGCGGTCGAAGATCGCGCCGGAGGTCGTCGAGAAGGTGCGCAAGGCGGTGCTGGCGAGCGCGACGACCGGGACGTTCGACGGGTGGAAGAGCGCCGGCGCCGATCCCTACCGCGCCCTCGGCGCGCGGATGGGCAGCAAGCTGCGCCGCCCGGTGATGGCCGAGCCGCCCGTCGTGGCCGTCGATCCCGCCGCCGCGCTGCAGCCCGCGCCGCTCGAACCCGCCGCGCTCGATCTGAAGGACCAGTTCTGGGGCCCGACCGGCGCCCCATGAGCGCGCCGCCGTCGCTGCGCTGGACGCTCGAGCGGGCGCGCGGGCGGACCATCGTGGAGCTCGCCGGCCACCTCGACGAGCGCGCCGACCTCGCGCCGCTCGGGGCGGAGCTGTCGGGGGTGGTGGAGCTGCGGCTGGGCGGCGTGGTGCGCGTGAACTCGACGGGCGTGCGCACCTGGGTGGACTTCGTGCACGACCTGCCGTCGGTGACCGAGCTGATCTTCAGCCAGTGCTCGCCGGCGGTCGTCACCCAGCTCAACACCATCTACAACTTCCGCGGTCCGGCGCGCGTGTCGTCGATCCTGCTGCCCTACGCCTGCGAGGCCTGCGGCACCGGCGAGTTCAAGCTGGTCGACGTGAGCGGCTACCGCCCCTCCGCGCCGCCGCGGCTGCCGGAGTTCGCCTGCGAGCGCTGCGGCGGGCCGCTCGAGTTCGACGAGCTGCCCGAACGCTACCTGTCGTTCCTCGACGGGTGAGCGAGACTACAGCGGGCGGGTGAGCTCCCCCTGCCACTCGCCCTCGTCCTTCATCCCGACGACGTTGTAGATCTGCAGCGCGTCGACCTTGCCCTTCACCTTCGTCGGCGGCAGCACCTGCGCGTCCACCTTCGAGGCGATGCGGCTCATCGTCGTCTCGCTGACGATGATCTCGCCCGGCTTGGCGAGCGAGCACAGCCGCGAGGCGGTGTTGACCGGGTCGCCGATCGCCGTGTACTGGAGCGTCTTCGTCGAGCCGATGGCGCCGGACACCACCATGCCGGTGTTGATGCCGATGCCGATCCGGATCGGATCCTGGCGCTCGGCGACCCGCGTGCGGTTGAACTCGCGCAGCGCCTTCTGCATCTCGATGGCGCACTGCACCGCCGCCAGCGGCGCGTCGGGCATGTCCACCGGCGCGCCGAAGAGCGCCATGATCTCGTCGCCGACGTACTTGTCGAGCGTCCCGTTCATGCGGAACAGGATCTCGACCATCACCTCGAAGTACTCGTTCAGCATCGCGACGATCTCCGACGGCGGCTTCTTCTCGCTCATCGAGGTGAAGCCGCGGATGTCGGAGATCAGGATCGTCACCTCGCGCAGCTCGCCGCCCTTCTCCAGCTTGAGGTCGCCCTTGACCAGCTGCTCGACGAGGTTCGGCGAGAGCAGCCGCTGGAACTGCGCGCGGGTCGCCGTCTCCAGCTCGATCTTCTTGACGAGGCGCGCGTTCTGGATGGCGACGGCGGCCTGGTTGGCGATCGAGGTGAAGATCTGGAGGTCCTTCTCGGAAAACGCGTTCGACGCGATCTGCGAGTCGAGGTGCATGATCCCGAGCAGCTCGTCGGCGTGCAGCAGCGGCACGCACATCGTCGAACGGATCCCCTGCATGATGATCGAGTGCGCGCCCGAGAAGCGCGAGTCCATCGTCGCGTCCGACGAGAGCACCGCCTTCTTGTGCTGCGCCACCTCGGAGAGGATCGAGTTCGAAAGCACGATCTGCTCGCCGCCCCCCGCCTTGTGCTTCACGTAGCGCGGCACGAGGCGGCCCGTGCCCGCCTCGTCGGCCTCGACGAGGAGGATCACGCCGCGGTCGGCGGGCAGGAGCTGGAACGACTGGTCGAGGATCTTCGGGAGCAGCTGCTCGAGGTCGAGCACGCCGACGATGGCGCGCGACAGCTCGTGCGAGATGCGCAGCTTCTCGTAGTCGCGCCGCAGGGTCTCGATGTCGAGCTGCTTCTCCGGCAGGAAGTCGCGCGTCTTCTCCGCGTCGATCTTCCGGCGGATGTGGCTCTCGGTCATCCCCGGCGCGAAGGTCACCTTCTGGAGCGACTGCTCGGCGTCGCTCTGCTGGTCCTGGAAGGTGAGGTGCGTCGAGCCGAGCACCATCTCCTCGCCGTGGTTGAGCACGCGCTCCGTCACGCGCGCGCCGGAGACGTAGGTGCCGTTGAGCGAGCCGAGGTCGCGCAGGAGGAAGCGCCCCTCGGGGGTGCGGATGATCTGGCAGTGCTCCTTCGAGATGATGCGGTCGAGGATCTGGATGGAGTTGTCGGGGTGGCGGCCCAGCGTGTTGATCGGGCCCAGCTCGTATTCCTGCCGCGTCTCGCCCGAGGTGAGGATCAGCTTCGCCATTTCCCGACGCCGTCGATCAGGCCGCCGATTCTAGGGAGCGCCCCGACGGGAGTAAAGGGGAAACGGCCCGCGGTCCGCCGTCGAGAACGCGAGCGCGAGGGAGAACGGGGACGCGAGCGGGCGGGAATGCGAGCGGGCGGGAATGCGGAACGGTGGGCGTGACCTACTTCGCGACGGCCTTGCGGGGCCCCTGCTTCATGAAGGCGACGAAGTCGCGCACGGAGGGGTCGTTCCTGAGCGACGGCGAGGCGAGCGCCTTCTTGTAGATCTCGAGCAGCGCCTCCCACACCTCGCCCTGCAGCGCGAGGCGCGCGTCGGCGATGGCGCGCCAGCGCTCGTAGAGCGCCTTCTCCTCGGCGCTACGTGAGCGTCTTCCGGGAGGCCCCCAGTTCGGAGGACCCGGCCGATTTCGTGGAGGGCAACCCGTACGCGAGCCCGCCCACCGGGTTCATCGGCCAGCTCACGATCACGTCGATCCAGTTCAGCACCGCGGTCCCGGGCGGCATCCTCCTGCCGCTCGAGCTGACCGGCAGCCACACCACCGGCTCGACGCTGCGGATCTTCCTGCAGTACGTCGGCGGGGCGGCGGGGTCGACCGCGACCATGATCATCAGCGGCGATCTCGTCTTGAAGTCGTAAGGCAGCAGCGATCGGACGTTCACGGCCGGCGGGCGCACCGCGCCGGCGGTGAACGCTCTCAGGGCGGCGGGCGACCAACGGAGTGGAGGCCGCTCGCCGCCAGTGGCATTCTCATCGGGAGACGCGCATGGCAGGCGATACCTCGACGACCCTCGCGCCGACGGCTGAATCAACGGAAGCGGAGTTGCGGCGAGCGTCGCCGCAGGCGGCGCAAGGTGCCGCGCACGCGGTCGCGACGGCAACGCAGCGGAGCGGGCCGCCCGAGGGCGGGCTGCCTCAGGTGGCGGTGACCGAGAAGGCGTTCGCCCCCTTCGCGGTGTCGGGCAAGTGGGAGACTGCGGAGGAGGTCGCGCACGGAAGCCAGCGAAAGCCCCCGCCGACCGTCCGCGCGCCGCGTTCTCATTCCGTCAGGCGCACCAGCCACGCCGTGATCTCGGGCGTACACGAAACGGCCACGAAGCTGGGCGCGAGCGGGGCGGCTATCGCCCAGGATGAGCCCGTGTTCGTGCATCCGCCTTCGGGGGTTCCGCAGCAGGTGCTCGCCGGCGAGTGGGAGACGGCCGTACTGGTCGACCACCAGGCAGCGCAACGGCAACTCGCGGGCCCGAGCGCCTTGACCGCCCAATCGGGCGCCGGAACGGAAAGCGATGCGGCTACGTGGTCTCCCGGCCCGCTCCTCCCGGCGGGCCCGACGTTCGCCCGCGACTGGCCCGTGTACGGCGACAATGGAAGCCGGCCCGACCCGATTCCGCTGGACCTGATTCGGCTGGACGTCCAGATGTACGGGGCGCTCGGGAAGGATATCGTCGCCCAGGGGGCCTACCAGGCCGGGACAGGGGTCCTGTTGCTCGATCATCCCGCAAACTGGCCAACTCCAGGATGGCGGTTGGCCGACCTCGTCCCGAAGGGGGGAGAAATCGGATTCGGGATCCTCTCGGAGCGAGGGACGCCCTACCACTTCCGGGGAACACCGGATCTCGGCAACCCGGACCCAGTCATCTACATCAAATCGGGTGAGGGTCCTGAGTACGAAGCCGAGCAGGGCCTCCTTTTTGGGGACCGCGTGCTCGTCTCGATCTTCATCGACGACGCTCCGGCCATCCAAAGGGCGCTCTCGGACGCCTCCTCGCTCCGCGGGTCCGTGGTCCACATCCCCGCAGGCGTATACGTCCTGGGCGTGCCCTCCCGCGACGTCGCCCCCAATATTCCGTGTCCCAACAACACCAACACGCCCCTCTTCCTCAAGAGCAACACGACCGTCTTCGGGGACGGCCCAGGGAAAACGATCCTCCGCCTGGCGGACAACGTCAACCAGCACCACCCCTTCCCCGGGGCGTCGGGTTCGTATATCTTCGATACCGTGCCGGGTTCTCCAAAACCGGCACAATCGACCATCCACGTCTCCGACATGACCCTCGACGGCAACAAGGACGGGCAGTCGGATCGGTTCCCTGGTGGGGGAAACTCCGCCCTTTGGGGATACTGGGGATATGCGCCGTACAGCGTCAGCGCTCAGGCGTGGAACGACGGCACCAGTGGCTTCGACGCAAGCGTCGGCCCCGACGCGGGGAAACCGGACGATTACGGCGCCATGGGCAACGGCAACGGCAAGAGACTCGCCGTGTGCGTGACGCTGAGCGACGACTTCGGCTTCGAGACGAGCGTCAGCGGCCACGACTTCGCCTGTTTTTACGATGACCAGAATCTTTCCTGGAGCAAGAATCACGCTCTCAAGGTCACGCTACCCATCGAGGTCCCCCCGGCCCCGCGGCCGGTGGGAGCCTCCAACCCGTTCATCGGCCAGCCCAAGCACGTCAACGTCTACTTCAAGAGCTTGGGCCACCTGGTCCATGTGCAGGACGCCGAAGGCAATTGGAGTTACCAGCAAACCTTCCCCGATGGGAACGAGATGGACCCGAGAGGGTACTACGTCGCGCGCTTCCACGACATCGTAGGCAAGCAAGATCACGTGATCATCAGTGCGGCCGGTCCGCCCGTCGAGCCGAACGCAACGGTCCCGGGACTGGCGTTCCCAGCCATAGACATTCCCTCGGGTGGCCTTCGGCTCGAAAACGTCGCCGCGTCGGACTTCACCAACCTGGAGATCAGGAACTTCCTGGGATACGGGATATCGATGGACGAAACCGAAAAAGACAAGGGCAATCCGCCGACTACCGTCAGCGGCGTCACCTTCACGTCGGTCAACCTGCACGACAACGCCCGCCTTGCTTGCGCGGTGTTCGTAGGTGTCGATACGGTCACGTTCAACGGCTGCATCTTCGATGGCTCTTCCGGGGGCGTCGACTTCGAGGCCGCGCAACCGGCGAACGGCGTTTCTTTTCTTGGCTGCAGGTTCACCAACACCGCGGGCATCGCCCTCAACCTTGCAGCTTCGAGCTTCAACGGCCTCAAGGTGCAGCAATGCTGGTTCGAGGCGAATCAGCTCCACGTCAAGGTCTTTTCCGAAAACCCGGACATCGACTTCCTCGGCACGTTCGAAGACTCCACATTCAAGGACAGCCTGCAGCACGCCTTCTACGTGCAGCATGGCAACCCCATGACACAGACGTCGGTGATCCGATGCGTCTTCTGGAACTGCGGGATCGAGGCGCTGCAGCCGCCCTTCTACGCGGCTCAGAGCAGCTCCGCCACTCTTCACGGGAACTCCGACATCCCTCCATTCTGGTTCTTCTGGGCCGCGCAGGATCCCCCGAACTGGAGCATCTCGGACTGCTTTTTCTGGCCGTCTCACCCTCTTGTTACCTTTCCCCAGCCCAATCCGCCGGCGCGCCCGATCCTCGGGTTCGACAAGGGGGCCGCGGTTGCACTCGGCGAGGCGTTCGTGATGGGACACGAGACCAAGAGTATCCTGGCGGGAAGCGGCCCGCAGAATGCGAAGGTGAAATGGACGAACGCAACCGTCTGGGGTTTTGACGACTGGGACCCCTTCCTGGGTGTTTTCGTAGGCCCGCCTGCCATGATCGAGCCGTCGAGGACTCCTGGCAAGATCAAGCTGATCAACCCCAATTACGGATTCGGAGGAAAGGACCAGAACAAGGATCCCATCAATTGGCTCAAAGATCCCACGAGGAACATGCTTGACACCTGACGCCGCGATTCGAACTCCGTCATCCGCATCACGCCGCAGGCGGAAAGGGTGCCGGGGATGGCTGTGCGTGGCGGCCCTCTCGGCGACGGCGGGCTGCGGGGACGCAGGCCTGACGGTGGGCGACGCCGATGCGATCTCTGCGGTGGTCGATGCTGCTGCGGTTCCGTCGCCCGATCTGTCGATGTTTCCTTCTGACGCCGCGACGTCGACCGATTTCCCACCGCTCCCCGACCTCGGGTCGTCGGTCGATTTCCTGCCTCTACCCGACCTCGGGCGCTCGGACGACCTGGCCGTGGCTGACGTTGCTCCGTCGCCCGATCTCTCGATTGCGTCCGATCTCGGCCCGTCGCCGGACCTCGCACCGGCGGTGAAGCTGCCGACCTTCTTCACTGCGCCTCGCTACGAGGTCGAGGGGGCCCCCGACGGAATCGCTGCCGGCGACCTGGACGGGGACGGGCGCCCCGACCTCGTCGTCACCTTCGAGGACGGCGGACCGGGCGCACTGGACGTTCTCTTGAGCAATGGTGGCGCGGCGTTCGCCCCGCCTGTCAGGTACCAGGCAGGACCCGACCCGAGGGAGGTGGCCCTTGGCGACCTGAACGGCGATGGGAAGCTGGACATCGCCGTGACGAACCAGGTGGGCGGCGTCAGCGTGCTCCTCAACGACGGAAAGGGGGCATTGGGCCCTGCGGCTACCTACGGCCTCGCCAGCGAAACGTTCTCGATCGCGATCGGCGATCTGAATGGTGACGGCAGGCTGGACGTCGCGGCGGCGTACGGCTTGGGCGTCGCGATATTTCTGAACCTCGGAAAAGGGGTCCTCGCCGCCCCGGTTGTCTATCCGGCGGGTCAAGAGCCTTTCAGCATCGTTGTCGGCGATTTAAACGGAGACGGCTGGGCCGATGTGGCCGTCTCGGACGGTTCCGGGAAGGACGTCTACGTGCTCCGCAACAAGGGGAAGGGAGCCTTCGCGCCGGCGGTCGGCTACACGGCCGGCCCTGCGCCGACCTACATGGTGGGGACCGACGTGGACGGCGACGGCAAGTTGGACCTGGCGGTCGAGGTGTTGGGGCAGTCCGTTGCGTTCGCCCTTCTGATGAACCAGGGCAACGGAGCCTTCGGCGCTCCGATCAACGTCACTACCACTCCCGACGACCCCTATGGCGGGCCGCAGGTCACGGGCGACTTCGACGGCGATGGGAAGCCCGACCTCGCGCTTATCGGCGACCTCCTGAGCGGTGAAATCGCCATCTTCTCCAATCAGGGAAAGGGAGCATTCACGCCCTCTCTCACGGGCTACATCGCCGGTTCCTCACCCTCCGGCGCCGCGGCCGCCGACCTTGACGGAGATGGCAAGATCGACCTCGCCGTGTGCAACTACGGGAGCAACGACGTCAGCGTGCTCCTCAACCTCGGGGCCGGCACCTTCGCCGCCGCGCTCGAGCACGAAGAGGCTGGCGCCAGTTCCGTCGCGGTAGGCGACCTCGACGGAGATGGCTCGCCGGACGTGGCGGTGGCCGGGGTCTATTCGGGAGTGGGCGTATTCCTCAACCAGGGCAAGGGCGTCTTCGAAAGCGCGACTGACTGTTCCACCAAGGGCAACGTCCCCTATTCCACCAGCTCAGTGGCAATCGCCGACCTTGACGGAGACGGCAAGCCGGACCTCGCGGCGGCGAACCCGGATTCCGGAATCGTCGCGGTGCTCCTGAACGGGGGCAAGGGCGCCTTCCTGCCCGCGATCAACTATTGGGAGTTGCCAGCCCCGCGCGCCGTCGTGGCTGCGGACTTCGACGGAGACGGGAGGATCGACCTCGCCGAGACCAACCACCTCGTCGCCGATCCCGGGTCAGGCGTGGTGGAGGTGCTCTTCAATCAGGGCAAGGCGGTCTTCGGTGCGCCCGTGGAGTACTTCGTCGGCGGGCAGCAGAGCTCGCTGGCGGTCGCCGACGTCAACGGTGACGGAAGGCCCGACCTCGCCTTCACCAACCGGGACGGCAACACCATGTCTGTGCTGATCAACTCCGGTAAGGGCATGTTCGCCCCACCGGTCGACTTCCCGACCGGACCGGCCCCGGTGGGACTCGCGCTCGCCGACGTGGACGGCGACGGCCGTCCCGACGCGGTGATCGCCGCGGGGACCGAGGTGGACGTTCTGTTGAATCAGGGAAAAGGCGTCTTCGCCCCCCTGGTCTCCTACGCGCCACGAGGCATCGTCGACAAGCCGGCCTCGACGCCCGCGGCCGTCGCCGTCGGAGACCTCGATGGCGATGGCAAACCGGACATCGCCACCGGGGACAACTACCTAGAGGACGTAGCGGTGCTGGTCAACAATGGCGACGGCACCTTCACCGACCAGGTGGTTGTCTCCATAGGGGGGAGCGGCCCGCATGCGATCGCGCTGGCCGACCTGAACGGCGATGGGCTGAATGACCTCGCCATCGCGAACGGCGACGGCTGCGCGGTGCTGATGAACACGACCCGTTGAACCATACCCGAAGCCCGCAGGCGGAGCCCTTGGCGACTTCCACCATGATGGGAAGCTGGATTTCGCGGGCGCGGCAGCGGTCATGCCGAGCTCATCGGAGGCGTTTGTCGTGATCCTCTTTATTTTCCTGGCTCAGGTTCCCGCAACACTGAAGCACGCAGTCAGGCTGACTGCGCACGTCACCCACGTCGATTGGGGAAAGCTCCCTGAGGAATCCCCTCAAATGACCCCGCGAAGCTCGCAGACGGGGCGACCAAC
>JAJXSP010000142.1 GCA_021784515.1 Myxococcales bacterium
GTCGCCGGCGGCGCGCCCGACGCGTTGCCCGCGAGCGCCTCGCGCACCGCGGCCGGCGGCGCCACGTCCTTCGCCGTGCGTTCGTCGAAGGGGTCGCCGGGGCGCGAGCCATCGACCCAGGTGTGGTCGCCGCCGAAGTCGAACGGCGTGTCCTGCGCCACCGGCGGCGCCGCCTCGCCGCGCTGGTTGGTGGAGTCCTCCGACCAGACCTCGAGCGCCACGTCGAGCGGCGAGCGCCTGGTCGGGTACTCGCGCGTCTGCGTCGGATCGGCCGGGTCGCCCTCGAGGCCGGCGGCGAGCGCGGTGCGGATGTCGGCGAGCAGGCGGCTCGCGTGTTCGCTCCTCGGCTCCAGCACCTGCGCGCGCTCGAGCGCCGCCTCGGCCTGCGCATAGTCGCCCCGCAGCGCGAGCGCCTCGCCGCGCAGCAGCCAGCCCATCGCCGACCGCTCGTCGAGCTCGATCGCCACCCGCATCTCGGCCAAGACCTCGTCGAAGCGCCCGAGCGCGAGCAGCGCCACGCCGACCACCAGGTGCCCGTCGAGGCGCTGCGGCTGCCCGAGCAGGCCGAGCCGGCACGCCCGGACCGCCTCCTGGAACTGGCGCCGGTCGATGAGCGCGCGGGCGCGCGCGACGAAGTCGGGTTCCTGGCTCTGCACGTCACCCCTGCCGTCGGTGGCCGCGCCGGGCCGGCGCTCCGCACGCGGTCGCCTACTATATCGCGCGAGGGGGCGCGGCGGTCATTCCTTCGCCTTGGGCGGATCGTCGTACAGCGTCAGCGGCGCGCCGCGCAGGCGCACCTCCTTCACCATCTGCCACTGGCTGCCGCGCCGTCGCCACGACTCCACCACCACCGTCTTCTCGACGACGCCGCGGTCGCGCAGGACCCACGAGAGGTCGATCGTCACCTCCGCCGACTCCTTCGAGTGCGCGATGTCCATCCCGGTGATGTCGAGGTCGAGGATCTCCAGCTTCTCCTCGAGCCCGGTGTGGCGCGCCAGGAACCGCTCGCGGTCCTCGGGCGGCAGCAGCACCGCCGACTGGTCGAGGCGACCCCAGCGCACGCCGTTGTTGTACTCGTCGATGAGCGTCCTCAGCTCGTCGGTCTTCGTGAAGGTGCCCCCGCACGCGGCGAGGGTGGAGCCCAGGGCCAGCACGACGAGGAGACGCGCCATGGGACGCGAGGCTAGCACGTCACCGTCGCCGGAGCGCCCGCAGCTCGACGAGCGAGAGCTCGCCCGTTGCGACCAGCGCCGCGATGAAGACGAGGCCGCCCGTGACGCACGCGCCGAGCCCGAGGATCCCGCGCAGCGGCACCAGATGCCCGACGGCGATCCCCGCCGCAGCGGCGATCGCCGTGCGGCCGAGCGACGCGAGCCGGATCGACACGCCGAAGCTCCGCTGCAGCCAGCCCATCGCGAGGGCGAGGCCGAGGGCCATCGCGCCCGTGCTCGCCGCCGCCGCCGCCACCAGCGGGTCGTGGCCGGTCGCGCTCGCCCAGGAGATCGCGCCCCAGCATGCGGCGGCGTCGACGGCGAGCGTCGCGGCGCCGATGACGATCGTGGGCAGCGTGCGCCCCGCGCCGTTGATGATCGTCGCGGCGATCGTGAGGAGCGAGAAGGCGACGTAGCCGAAGGCGAGCACCGGCAGCGCGGGCGCACCCGGCAGGTAGCGCTTGCCGAACAGCCCGAGCAGCGCCTCGGGTCGCGCCGCGATCCCCACCGCCATCGCCACCACGAACAGCATCGAGTAGCGCAGCGCGCGCTCGACGTACAGCCGGGTCGCCGCGCGGTCCTCGGCGAAGGTGGAGCGCGAGACGAGCGGGAAGATGACGAACGTCACCGAGAGGATGAGCTGGTAGGGCATGCGCGAGAACGCCTGCACGCCGTTGGCGTAGATCGCGGCCTGCTCGGAGGCATATTTCGCCGGGTCGGCGATCCCGAGCCGCACCGCCTGCTCCGCCGAGAGACGCGTGAGCACCCACAGGTCGACGAACATGAGGACGTTGACGATGAAGAGGTAGGCGGCGATCGGCAGCATGAAGCGCACGAGCGGGCCCATCCGCCCCGACTCCTCGCGCGGCCCCACGCCGACGACGAACACCGAGGCGACGAGGATCAGCACCGAGGCGGCGGCGAAGCCCGACACCGCGCCCAGCACCGAGTGCGCGACGAGCGCGCCGCCGATCACCAGGCCGGCGCGCAGCGTGGTGTAGGTCGCGTCGAGCCCCGCCTGCTGGTGGAAGCGCCGCGCCCCGTTCGCCGCGCCGACGAACACCGCGTAGAAGCTGTAGGCGAGCACCACCGTGGCGACGACGCGCAGCCCCGGCACGAGCGCCGCGTTGTGCTCCACCGAGGCGATGAGCGGCGCCCCGGCGACCAGCCCGAGCGCGAAGCCGCCGCCGAGCAGCGTTTGCAGCCGGAGCGCGGCGCGCTGCACCGGCTGTCCCGTCGCGCCGAACTTCGACACCGACTGGATGGTCGCCGTGACCATCACGTTGTTGAGCACCGAGACGTACGAGAGGATCACGTTCCACTGCCCGACCAGCGCCTGGTCGAGCAGGTGCGGCAGCGCGAAGAGGATCGCGTAGCCGCCGACCATGAACCACAGCTTGGCGAGCGTGATGTAGGCGATGCCGCGGCCGGCGCTGACCGACTTCGGCGCGGCGGCAGACTGGGCGGGCTCCGACACGGCGGGTAACGCTGCCCGAGGCGGGCGGGGAATTCAAGCGGACGTCGCGGACGTCACCACACGCTGGGGGGACGGTCTTGACTTTCGCCGTGGGTGGGTCGGGTGCCGGCTTGCGAAAGTCAAAGCCGTCCCTCGTCTGGTTGGGGAACGGACTCGACTTTCGCCGTCGGTGGGTCGGGTGCCGGCTCGCGAAGGTCAAAGCCGTCCCTCGCCTGGGCGAGACGCGGTCCCCCGCCTTTCGGGCGTCCGCGACGTACGCTGGCCGCCCGTGTCGATTCCGCTTGCTGGCCGAGCGCTCGGTCTTCGAGAATGTCGCGGTCCGAATTGGGAGAGGAGGAGCGCGATGGTCGTTCGCACATTGGATACTCAGTCTTGCGTCGAGCTGCCGAACTTGTCGGCCGACGAAGCGGCGCTGGTGGCGAAGCTGCTGCTCACGGTGGGGCGCGCCGCGGCGCGCGAGAAGAAGCTGCCCGAGCCGATCGCCGCCGCGCTCGACAAGATCGAGGCGGCGCTGGGGCCGCTCGATGTGGCGCGCCTCACGCCCACCCCGGCCGGTCCGCCCAGCCCGCTCGCCGTCAAGCGCCGCCTGGGCAACGCGTGGAGCGGCCTGTCGGGCTTCCTGGTCGGCATCACGCGGGTGCCCGATGGGGGCGACGAGGCGACTGCGGCGCAGCGCGTGCTCGATCTCCTGCTGCCTGACGGCCTCGCCTGGGTGCGCAGGGAGCCGCTCGTGGTCTGGAACGAGTCGGACAAGCGCGTGAAGTGGATGGGTGGCAAGCGGACCGCCGCCGACCTGCGCGCGCTTTCGGGCGCGGAGCGCTTCGTCGCCGCGATCGGGCGGGAGCACGAGGCGCTCGGCGCCGTCGCCGGCATCACGCACGAGCGCCCGGCGCCGCCGGCCTCGCCGGGCGCGGCCGACGAGCGCGGCGCCATGCTCGCCGCCATGAAGAGCCTGGTCATCCAGGTGGTCGCCCACGTGAACCACGTCTCCGCGGCAGCCGCGCTCGGAGCGCGGCTGCTCCGGCCGCTGGCCGAGTGGCAGGGCGACAGCCCCGCGAAGGCCGCGCCCGCCGAGCCGCCCGCAGCCGGCGGGACGGGGGCGGCGAAGGGGTGAGCAGTCAGGCGGCGGCGTGAGGCGCCGGCGCGAACGGGTCACGTTCGAGAAGCCGCGCGTTACGTCGACGGGCGTCGAGGCGCCGCCGCCCGTGTCGATGATCGCGCCGCGGCCGCGAGCGGTGCACCGCCACGATGAACTCGATGGAGCGGTCGAGGTGCGGCCCGTTCCAGCTCACCCCGTCGACGGCCTGCTTGCCGTGTATGGACTCCCAGTCGTCGGCGCTGCTCAACCCGACGACTCCTATGTTGGGATCTCGGCCTCGACCGAGATCTCGATCTTCGGCCGGATGGCGGCGTACACGCCGGGGCCGAGGACCGAAACGATCAGCGAGAAATGCATGGTCTGATCGCGCAGCTCGCGACGCTGCTCCCACCAACCTAGAACCGGGGCGACCGCGACCAGCTTGTCGCCGGCGAGGAGCGACATCTTGCCGCGCCATCGGTCGCTCTGGACGGTTCCCCGGCTCCGCAGCTGGATGCCCACGTCCCAATCGAACGACTTTTTTGCCGACACCTTCTGTCGCTTACCGTCGGTGCCAGTCGGACGCCTCCGCGCATTGACCCGCCGCAGGAACTCCTCCTCGGACTCCTGCGGCCCCTGCATGTCCCACTTCAATTCGAGGCCGCGGCGCACCGTGCGGCCGAACTTGTTGGGCTCCGCGAAGTACGACAACGTCACGCGCAGCTCGACGTCGGCGTCACTGTCGTCGAGCAGTTCGGGCACCGGCAGCCGGAACAACTTGAGCTTGCGGCGGATCTTCCGCTCGGTGGTCTTCGTGGAGGCGCGCTTGGGCGGGACCTTCTTCGGCTCCTCCTGCAAGACGCCGCTCGGCATCACGTCCTCGATGACGATGGTCGCCCGGTTGTTGGCGCAGTCGCGCGCGATGGCTTCGTCCGGCACGCCGAAGCCACACGCCGACAGGCGATCGTTCAAATTCGTGAACTGCGTGCACATCTCCGCGGTCCAACTCGCGGAGTGAACGATGAGGCCGCGCACCGTCTCGGGACGTAGCTTCGGCTCGACTGCCCAGACGCGCGCCGCCAGGTGCGCGGCGCGAGCGGTGGCTTCGCTCGTCATCGAGATCCATCCGAGCGGCTGCCCGACGGTGTGCTGGCGGCTCGTCGTCAGCGCCGCAAGGGTCGGCACGCTGGCGTCCGGCAGGTTGCCGGAGAGCGCCAGGTTGCCTCCCTCGAAGACGACATCCGGCTTGATCGGCCAATCGGGCCCGAGCGGACCCGTGCTGGAAAACGGGGAGATGCCACCCGGGCGCGGAGCGACAACCCGAGCTTCCTGGTAGTCCTTGCCAGGCGGAAACTGGACGCGCGTCGTGAACGCACCGACGGTCAGCGCGTTCATGGCCTGCGCAGGCTGGTGGATCTTCTCGGAGAGCTGCAATTGCGGATGCTGCTCCGCGAGCGCGAGCCACTGGTCCTCGCGCGCGTTGCCCGCGGACACGACGAGCAGACGACCATGCCCGTCGTGGTACGCGATCTGGTCGATCGCGTGGCTCCAGAGGGTGGGCACGATGCCGTCGAGGGGCGGAACCTGCATGCTGCGCGTGATGGCGAGGGCAAACGCGCGGTCCCGCGGGCGCGGATCGGCATCCTCGGCGGAGCGCACCGCGCCGAGGGTCAGCACCGGCCATTTCTCGTAGTTCTCATCGGACGCAGTGCCGAGGCCGGGATGCACCATCAAGCGGCTGCTCTGCAGCCAGTGCGTTGCCTGGGCGCCACCCGCCTCGAGGGCTGCGCCGACGTCGCGGTACAGAGCGATGCCGGCCATCTTGGTCCCGTGACCGTACGTGTCCTCCGGGGACGGGATGAGGGAACCGGCGGTCGTCGCCGACAGCAGCGCCGGCTTGAGAAGCGGGTGCGCGGTGGCAATGCCCGTATCGAGGATCACGACGGACGGGGCGTCGGCGTCCGGCGGCCGGAGCGGGAAGTCCTTCAGCTCGCGGGTCGTCACGTCCTCTTGCAGGTGGAGGTCACGGATCGGTGGCGGCGCGAGCTCCACCTCGTAGACGCAGTCCGTCGATGCGCCCAACGCATCGAGCTGCTGGAGAGTGAGGCGGACGAAGAAGTAGACCTGCTCGGGCCCAACGAACTCCTCGATTCTCTGCGGCGCGCCGGCGCGGTGGACCTGGCGGTTGATCTGGGTGCGGCTGGCATCGGTATCCGCGAGAGGCCGCCGATACCCGCCCCGGCACGCAACCTCGAACCAGTAGGGGCGATCCGGCACGACGCTCTCGGCGCGCAGCCTCGGACCACGGATGTCGTCGACGGCGGCCAGCGCGATGGATTCGACAGGCGCGACCGCCACCTCGTTGGCGCGGTGGACCGTGGTCTTCCCGTCGCGTCCCGTCTTCGACTTCGCGCGTGCGTCGTCGGCGAACGCCTCCACCTTCTCGCGCAGGTACTCGAGCTGGGGATTGGCGACGTCGAGGAGGACGGTCCCGGTCTCCTCGACCACGCCAACGAGACGAGCGTCCTCGCGAGTGCTGTCGAGTTGGTCGGCCGTGAGCCGCTCGCCCAGCAGGGGATGGACCGCGACGATCTCCCTTGTTGCCAGCTCGTCGCGGGCCGTCACGGCGCGCGACCGGATCTGGTGCCCGATGGCGTCGAGCTGCTGCACGAGCCGCGAGCGATGCGCCTTCGGGTCGAGGGAAGGAATCTTCGGCGATGCACCTCCCCCCCGCGGAGATACATAGGTGTCCAGGCCGTGAATCCGGCCACGGATGAGCGGCAGTCTATCGTCGGGCATCGAGTTACTTCCTCGCCGGCAGTTCGCGCTTCTTCAGGTCCTCCAGCGCATCGACGATGTCGCCCTGCGTGATCGCGACGCGGTCCGCGAGCGCCATCGTCCGAATGGCATCGTCGCAGGCGCGCGCCGCATCCGCGAAGCTCCAGCCTTCGGCCTCGGTCGCCAGTTCGACCGCCTGATCCTCGGTCAGCCCGAGGTTGCCGACGCGAAGCAGGAGCAGCTCTGCCAGCTGGGCGCGGTTCGGCTTCTCGAAGGGCACGATGGCGTCAAAGCGGCGGAACACCGCGCGATCGAGCAGCTCGACATGGTTCGTTGCGGCAACGAGGATACTGCCGCTTACGTCAGCGTCGATGAGTTGCAGAAACGCCGTGACCACTCGATTCATCTCGCCCACGTCCTGCGCATCCCCCCGAGCCTTCGCGACCGAGTCGAACTCGTCGAAGAGGTACACGCCCGGGCGGCGTGGCATCTCGGCAAAGATCGCTCGTAGCTGCACCGCCGTCGCTCCGAGGAACCGCGAGAAGAGGGCGTCGAAGCGAACGGTCATCAACGGGAGACCCATCTCGCCGGCGAGCACCGCGGCGGCCAGTGTCTTCCCGCACCCGGGAGCTCCGTGGAACAGCAGCCGCCGTCGCGGAGAGACACCGAAGCGTTCGAGGCGATCGCGCGACCGATTCTCGGAGATGACGCGGAGAAGCAGATCGCGGACTCCTCCGCTCAGGATGATGTCGCGGAGCCGCTCGTCGCGATGCCCGCCTTCGAGGATGTCCGCAAGCTCTCCTCGCGGCGCGGCGATGTCTATGACCGCGCGAGGACGCTGCCCTCCCGTGGGGGGCATCCTGGCGACGATCTCCCGGATCTCGTCGGCCACACGCAGGTGCCCCGCGGAGCTCTCCGACGCTGCCAGCTGCAATGCGGCCTTGCGGAAGGATGCCTCGTCTCCGGACGCGTGGGACTGGAGGAGCAGCTTGAGGATGTCGGCCTTCATCGCGTTGCTCCAGCGGCTTGCGAGTGAATCCGCCGTCTGAGGTCTAGGATCTGATCCCGCCGGTACAGGCGGTAGCCGTTCATCGGATGACGGTGAGGCTGCAGCTTGCCGGCCTTGTCCCACCGTCGAAGCGTCTGCTCGCTCACGCCGAGGATCTCGGCGGCCGTCTTGATGGTCACGAGTTCGGGTTCACGCCGGCCTGCCACGGCCGAACCTTATTCAACCTTGATCAAGGACGCAAGTTCGAGGGCAGCGAGGTGAAGTGCGCGACAACAACCGGAGGCGGCCGCGCACGGCTCGGCCCGAACCTGCGCCGCCGCGATGGCCGCTGCCAGATCGGCCGGCCCGTGCCTCGGAAACCAACGCCAAGGAGGCAGACCAGGGCGCATCCGAGGCCGCGGACGCGGTTCCGTGATCCCGACGACGAACGCCGAGCAAACACCCGCCGAGCGTGCTTCCGATGACCGCCAGCGCAAGGTGGATGCGATCCTGATCAGCCGGTGCTCCGTGAGCGTGAGCGACTTTCCCCGGCCGTGGCCGGGTCGCCATGCCGTCTGCCACCAACCAAGACAACCCGATCACCCCCCTGCCGCTCTTGCCGGCAGACCCAAGACCCTCGATCGATCGCCCTCCGCCGTTTGCCGGCAGACCCAAGACCCCGATCGATCGGCCTCCGGCGTTTGCCGGCAAACCCGACACACCGATCGATCGACCTTCGCCGTTTGCGGGCAGACCGGGAAAGCCGATCGATCGCCCCGGGCGTCACCGCGCGCTGGGGGGACGAAACTCCCGCCGCTCGCTCCGAAGCGATATGATGCGCCACCGTCGATTTCGGAGTGATCGCATGCTTTCCCGCCCTGCCCTCGCCTGCTGGCTCTGTGTCCTCACCGGCCTGCTCTTCGCCGCCCTCCTCGCCTCGCACGAGGCGCGCGCGGCGTGGCCGCCCGTCGAGCCGAACCCCGTGCCGCCCAACTTCTACAGCGACCCGACCAACTGGCCGAACGACCCCGGCTACGGCGGGAGCTGGGAGCTGTGGAGCTTCGTCCCCGACCAGTGGATCGGCCACGTCACCGACGAGAACAAGCGCATGGGCACCGGCGCGCACGTCGATCGTGCGTGGGCCCGCACCACCGGCGATCGCCGCGTGCTCATCTCGGTGCTCGATTCGGGCGCCGAGTGGTCCACCGCCGATCTCGTCAACAAGTGGCACCTCAACGCGGGCGAGCTGCCCGTGCCCAAGGGCTGCCCCGGCGCCGACGGGATGACCTGGGACGTCAACGGCGACGGCATCTTCAACGTGCAGGACTACACCACCGCCACGGGGCATGACCAGCCGAGCTTCGCCTACCAGGAGCCGCAGTTCTGCTCGATGAGCAAGACCTGCTCCCTCGACGGCAAGGCGTGCGGCAAGGACGCCGACTGCGCGCCCTTCCAGCACCCCTCGACGGTGTGCGACCCGCGCCTCAAAGACGCCAACCAGAACGGCTTCCTCGACCCGCAGGACCTCATCGCCGCCTTCTCCGACGGGAAGGACGACGACGAAAACGGCTACGTCGACGACATCTGCGGCTGGGACTTCTACCGCAACGACAACGACGCCGAGGACGACACCCGCTACGGCCACGGCACCGGCGAGGCGAAGGACTCCTCGGCCGAGGGCAACAACGGGCGCGACGACATCGGCACCTGCCCCGACTGCTCGGTGCAGCCGCTCCGCGTCGGCGACAGCTTCCTCGCCGACATGAACGACTTCGGCATCGCGGTGACCTACGCCGTCGACTCGGGGACGATGGTGGTGCAGGAGGCGCTCGGCACCATCGACAACACCGCGCTCGGCCGGGCCGCGATCGACTACGCCTACGCCAACAACGTCATCGTCGTCGCTTCGATGGCCGACGAGGACAGCTACCACCACAACTTCCCGGCGGCGAACAACCACACCTTCCCGGTGCACGCCGTCACGCACGACAGCGAGAGCGTCGACACCTCGACGACGTTCCTCAATTTCAACAACTGCACGGACTACGGCGCGCAGCTCATGGGGTCGGTGCCGGGCGCCTCCTGCTCGTCGGAGGCGACCGGCAAGTCGGCGGGCATGGCGGGCCTCATCTACTCCGCCGCGCTCAAGGCGGACCTCCCGGCGCCGGCGACGGGCCACGCCGGCGATCCGAACAACAACCGCCGCCTCAGCGCCGAGGAGGTGATCCAGCTCTTCATCGACAACTCCGACGACATCTACGACCCGGCCGACGCGATGGACCCGACCAAGTACCCGACCCACCCGGGCTGGCAGCCGCGCTTCGGCTACGGGCGCGTCAACGCGCGCTCGTCGGTGGACGCGGTGCTCGACGGCAAGCTGCCGCCGCACGTGGAGATCCGCTCGCCCGAGTGGTTCCAGGCGATCGATCCCGGGCAGTCGCCGACGGTGACGATCGAGGGCGCCGTCGGGCTGCGCAAGGATCCGGGCAGCACGCTCGACTTCGTGCTCGAGTGGGCGCCGGGGGTCGATCCCGCCGACAGCGCGTGGAAGCCGCTGGCGATGGGCAACATGATGGCCGACGGGATGGACGGCACGCTGGCGACGTTCGACGTGTCCAAGCTCGCGATCGACAACCCGGCGCAGCCGGCGCCCGACGTGCTGGTGAACCAGTACATGGTGACGCTGCGCCTGCGCGCGATCATCCACTCGAGCGATCCGAAGAAGGACGGCGCCAAGGGGCAGACGCGTCGCGCCTTCTTCCTGCGCCACGATCCCGACCTCTTGCCCGGCTTCCCGGTGCGCGTCGGCACCTCGGGCGAGGCCTCGCCGCAGATGTTCGACCTCGACGGCGACGGCAAGCGCGAGCTGCTGGTGGCCGACTCGAACGGCCGCATGCACGCCTTCCGCGCCGACGGCAGCGAGCTGCCCGGCTGGCCGGTCAAGGCGAACGTGGTGCCGCAGCTCAACCCCGATCGCGGCGCGCCGCACACCACCGCGCCGGCGTTCGCCAAGAACGGCTTCGCCACCGACTACCGCTCGGCGATCCTCGCCACCCCGGCGATCGGCGACATCGACGGCGACGGCAAGCCGGATGTGGTATTCGCCGATTACAACGGAAACATCTACGCCGTTCACGCCGACGGCTCGATGGTGAAGGGCTGGCCGCAGCAGGTGGACCGCTCGATCGTGAAGGAGCGGCAGACCCGCCGCCACCCGGCCGCCGTCTCCGACTCGATCTTCGCCGCGCCGGCGCTCGCCGACTTCGACGGCGACAAGGTGAACGAGGTGGTGATCGCCGACGGCGTGGGCGAGCTGACGGTGTGGAAGGGCGACGGCACGAAGATGCCCGGCTGGCCGATCCGGGTGTGGGACACCTCGCTGCCCGACGACCCGAGCGCGCCCGACCCGCGGCAGGCCAACCGCATCATGTCCGCGCCGGCGCTGGGCGACCTCAACGGCGACGGCGTGCCCGACATCGTGGTCGGCACGAACGAGGACTACATGAGCGGCGCGCGGCTCTACGCCGTCGACGGGAAGACCGCGCAGTTCATGCCCGGCTGGCCGGTCACCGTCATCTCGAACTACATCCTGCCGGTGGTCGGCTCGGGGATCCCGAACGCGCCCGCGATGGCCGACCTCAACGGCGACGGCGTGCCGGAGATCGTCGTCGCCGGCATCGGCGGCGCGGTGAAGGCCTACGACGCCAAGGGCAGGCCGTTCGGCCGCCCCTACCCGAGCGGCCGCGACAAGTACGGCGAAAAGTCGAACGTCACCGACGGCACCACCATCGCGGTCATCTCCAACCCGGCCTTCGGCGACATCGACGACGACGGCGTCACCGACCTGGTCTACGGGCTCGCCGGCGACAGCGTGCTCCTCGCGATGGCCACCGGCGGCCAGCGCAAGGACTTCCAGTTCGCCATCGGCGCGTGGGACACCAAGACCGGCGCCTTCAAGAACGGCTTCCCGCAGGTGATGGAGGACTACCAGTTCTTCCTCACGCCGATCGTCGCCGACGTCGACGGCGACGGCCACTCCGAGGTGGTCAACGCCTCGGCCGGCTACTACATCCACGCCTTCAACTCCGAGGGCGTGGAGGCCAAGGGCTTCCCGAAGTTCACCGGGCAGTGGATCGCCGCCACGCCCACCGTCGGAGACATGGACGGCGACGGCAAGCTCGAGCTGGCCAGCATCACGCGCGAGGGCTGGCTGTGGGCGTGGCACATCGGCGGCACGACGACGGGCCGCATCGATTGGGAGTCGATGCGCCACGACGCGCGCAACACCGGCAACTTCGCCACCGCGCTCGCCCAGGGCACGCGCGCGATGCCGCCCGCGCAAGCGGACATGGGCATGGCCCCGATGGCGCCCGGGTCGTGCTCGTGCGCCGTCGGCGGGACCGCAAAGGGCGGGATCGCCGGGCTGCTCGCCGTCGCGCTCGTCGCGCTCGGCCTCGTGCGCCGCCGCCTCCGATCCCGCATGCTGAGGAAGTGATGAGGACGCCCGCCGCCGCCGCGCTCTGCCTGCTCCTGCCTTCCGCTGCGCTCGCGCAGCCCGACGACGACGCGGCGCCGCCTCCGCCGCCAGCCCAGCAGCCGCAGGACCCCTATCGCGCCCCGCCCGGCCAGTACCAGCCGCCGCCCGGGTATCAATATCCCCAGCAGGGGCAGTATCAATATCCCCAACAAGGGCAGTATCGATATCCCCAACAAGGGCAGTATCGATATCCCCAGCAAGGGCAGTATCGATATCCCCCGCAGGGGCAATATCCCCAGCAGGGGCAATACCAGGTTCCGCCGCAAGGGCAGTATCCCAATGGGCAATATCCCCGCGGCCAGGTTCCGCCGCAGGGGCAATATCCCTATGGCCAGGTTCCCGGCCAATATCCGGCGCAGGGGCAGTATCCCTACGGGCAATATCCTGCGCCGGGGCAATACCCCGCGCCCGGCCAGGTTCCCGCGCAGCAGGGGCGCGACGCGTGGGGACGCCCGCTGCCCCCGCCCGCGCCGGCCGCCCCGGCGGCTCCTGCGGCG
>JAJXSP010000143.1 GCA_021784515.1 Myxococcales bacterium
CCGCGATCACCTCGCTGCAGGCAGCGGTCCGCGAGTGCCCGCGCTGCCCCGACGCCTACCGCGCCCTCGGCGTCGCGTGGCGACGGGCCGGCGAGCCCGCGCTGGCGGCCGACGCGCTCGCGACCTACCTGCAGCTGGCGCCGTCCGCGCCCGACGCCCCTGCCACCCGTCGAGACCTCGCCCAGCTCCGCCGACGCTGATCACGCCCCACGGAGGCCGCCGCCGTGAGCGTGAGCGTGAGCGTGAGCGTGAGCGTGAGCGCGAGCGTGAGCGAGCGTGAGCGTGAGCGTGAGCGTGAGCGTGAGCGTGAGCGTGAGCGTGAGCGTGAGCGTGAGCGTGAGCGTGAGCGAGCGGCGAGCGGCGAGCGACGAGCGGCGAGCCTAGTTCGGCCCCTCCTCCTCCAGCTCGCGCGTGAAGACCACGAACGCCATCGCCGGCCGCTTCGACGACTCGCGCATCGCGAACTGGAACCCCTCGAACACCCACCCCGCCTCCACCCACTCGTTGACGATCCGCTCCAGCTCCTCGTCGGTGACGGTGGAGGTCTCCACGATCTTGTACTGCAGCATCAGCGCGCAGTCCCCGCCTTGGCGAGCAGCCGCGCCGCCTCGAGGGCGTGGTAGGTGAGGATCATGTCGGCGCCGGCGCGACGGATCGAGGTGAGCGTCTCGAGCACCGCGCGGTCGTGGTCGATCCAGCCGCGCTCCGCCGCCGCCTTGAGCATCGCGTACTCGCCCGACACGTTGTAGGCCGCGATCGGCAGGTCCACCTCGTCGTGCACCCGCGCGATGACGTCGAGGTAAGCGAGCGCCGGCTTGACCATGATGATGTCGGCGCCCTCGCCCACGTCGAGATCGACCTCGCGGATCGCCTCGTGGCCGTTGGCCGGATCCATCTGGTAGGTCTTGCGGTGGCCGAACTGCGACGCGGTGCCGGCCGCCTCGCGGAACGGCCCGTAGAAGCACGAGGCGTACTTGGCCGAGTAGGCCATGATCGCGATGTTCTCGAAGCCCTCCTCGTCGAGGGACTCGCGCGTGTAGCCGACGAAGCCGTCCATCATCCCCGACGGCGCCACCACGTCGCAGCCGGCGTGCGCGAAGCTGAGCGCCACGCGGCCGAGGTTCTCCAGCGTCGCGTCGTTGTCCACGTCGCCGTCGGTCACCACGCCGCAGTGGCCGTGGGTGGTGTACTCGTCGAAGCAGGCGTCGAGCATCACCGTCAGCTCGGGCACCGCCTTCTTGATGGCGCGGCAGGCGCGCTGCACGAGGCCGTCCTCGTTCCAGGCGTACGAGCCGACCGCGTCCTTCTGCGCGTCGTCGGGGACGCCGAAGAGGATCACCGCCGGCACGCCGAGCTTCCAGCACTCCTCGGCGAGCTTCACCGCGCCGTCGACGGAGACCTGCGACTGGCCCGGCATCGACGCGATCGGCTTGGGCTCGTTGCCCGGCCGGACGAAGATCGGGTAGATGAAGCCGTCGGTGGAAAGGCGCGTCTCGCGCACGAGGCGGCGGAGGCTCTCGGTGCGGCGCAGGCGGCGGGGGCGGTACTCGGGGAATTGCATGGCGGTCTCCTCCCAGGTCGGCGCGGAGCCTAGCCGATCTTGCGGCGGGCCGCGAGCGCCGCGGCGAGCGCCTCCTCGAGCACCGCCCGCGATGGCCGCGGGGGGACCACATCGACGGCGAGCCCACGCGCGCGCAGCGCGGCGGCGGTGGTCTCGCCGATCGCGCCGATGATCACGCCGTCGAGCCCCGGGCCCTCGGCCAGGAACGCCGCGGCGCCGCGTGGGCTGCCGAAGGCGATCGCGGCGAACGGACGCGCGGCGTGATCGGCGGCGACGCGCTTCATCGCGGCGACGTTCGGCTCGGCGGAGTAGGCCGGCACCACGTCCACCTCGACGCCGGCGGCGCGGAGGGCGTCGGGCAGCTCGTCGCGCCCCTCCCCCGCGCGCGGGAAAAGCACCGGCCCGCGCTCCGGCCGCGCGAGGATCGCCTGGGCGAGCGCGCGACCGCCGCCCTCGACGGTGAGGTCGGGCAGCAGGAAGCCGCCTCGCGCGGCCTCGCCGGCGGTCGCTCCCGCCGGGCAAGCGACCAGCAAGCCGGAGAGGGCGCGCGCGTCGAGGCCGGCCGCGCCGAGCGCCTCGCGGAAGGCCCGCACCCCGTGGCGGCTCGTGAAGACCAGCCAGCGGTAGCGATCGAGCCGCCCGAGCGACGGGGCGAGCGCCGCGACGTCGAGGCGGATCGCCAGCGGCCGCTCCTCGACCAGCTCGATGCCCCAGCGCGAAAACTCCGACCGCGGGTCCGTCGGCTCGGCCGGGTCGCGATCGGAGTTCTCCAGCAGCGACAGCATCCGCAGTCCGTGGAGCGGCCGGCCCTCGAACCAATCCAGCCGCTCGCGCAGCCGCACCACCTCGCCGACGACGGTCAGAGCGGGAGGCTCGAGCTTCGCCGCGCGCGCCGCCTCGACGATCGTCGCGAGCGTGCCGACGACCGTGCGCTGCCGCGGCGTCGTGCCGCGCTCGATCACCGCCACCGGCGTCGACGGGCTGCGCCCCGCCTCGACGAGCCGCGCGCAGATCCGATCGAGGCGGCGCACGCTCATGAAGAAGACGAGGGTGGTCTGCGTCGCGGCGCCGAGCGCGCGCCAGTCGACGTGGCCGGCGTCCTTGTCGTCCGCCTCGTGCCCGGTGATGAAGACGACCGATCCCGCGAGGCCGCGGTGCGTGAGCGGGATGCCTGCGTAGGCGGCGACCGCCACCCCGGCGGTGACGCCCGGCACCACCTCGAAGGCGATCCCCGCCGCCGCGAGCGCCTCGGCCTCCTCGCCCCCGCGCCCGAACACGAACGGATCGCCGCCCTTCAGGCGCACGACCCGCTTCCCCGTGCGCGCCCGCTCGACGAGCAGGCGCGTGATCTCCGCCTGCGCGAGCGGATCGTGGCAGGAGCGCACGATCACCTCGCCGTCGACGCCGCGGTACAGCGACGGATCGACGAGGCGATCGGCGATCACCACCTCGGCGCGCCGCAGCGCCTCCTCGCCGCCCGAGGTGAGGAGCAGCGGGTCGCCGGGCCCTGCGCCGACCAGCGTCACCTTCGCCATGGCCCGGGAGCGTGTCGTCGCGGCCGCGCGCCGTCAAGATTGCCGGCCGCGTCCCCGTCGACTAGAGTCGGGCCCACCGTGAGGATCCTCGCGCTCGCGCTCTCGATCATGGCGCTCGGCTGCTCGCACACCCGCTCTTCGACGACGGCGGCGCCGCGCGAGCCGAGCGTGGTGCTGCGCCCGCTCGACGGTAGCCCCGAGGTGCGCGTGACGGTGGAGCTGGCGCGCACGCCCGAGGAGCAGCGCGTGGGGCTGATGTTCCGCAAGGCGCTCGACCCCGACCGCGGCATGCTCTTCCTCTTCGATCGGCCGCAGCAGCTCAGCTTCTGGATGCACAACTGCTACATCCCGCTCGACATGATCTTCGTGCGCCCCGACCGGCGCGTCCTCGGCGTGGTCGAGCGCGCCGCGCCGATGACCGACGACCCGCGCTCCGTCGACGGCGAGTCGCAGTTCGTGCTCGAGGTGCAGAGCGGGTTCGCCGCCGAGCACCACATCGAGCCCGGCACGCCGCTGACGTTCGTCGACGTGGAGTAGCGATTCGGCGCTACGCCGCGCCGCCGTCGCCGTCGTCGTCGTCGTGGCGCTCGGGCTCCTTCTTCGCCCGCTTCACCGCCACCTGCTTCTTCACGTCGGGCTTCACGCCGGCGACCGACTCGTCGTTGGGGATGAAGCGGATCTCCGTCTTGATCTCGAACGACAGCGAGGTGAGGAGCTTCTGCAGCTCCTGGTTCAGGTTCACCGTCTCGAGGAAGTTGCGCAGCTCCTTGGCGACGATCCGGAACAGCTCGTCCTTCGAGGTGGCCGCCTGCTGGATCAGGAAGCTCGCGACGTCCTTGGGCAGGTGGAAGTCGGAGGCCATCTTGCGGATGCCCTCCTCCGTCGAGAACACCGCGCCGACGCCCGCGTAGAAGGTGCGCTTGATGATGTCCGGCAGCAGCTGCTCCAGGCGCGCGCGGACGCCGGCCTCGTCGCGCTCCTCGTCGGCGCCGGGATCGTCGGACGGTGGCCGGTTCGGCATGCGCGAAGCTGTAGCCCGCAGGCGTCGGGAGGTCAAGGACGGGGACGATCGGGAGGTTGAGTTTACCCACCGCGTCCCCTACCCTTTGCGCGGTGGAAGCCCCCGGCACGGCTCGTCCCATGAGCGTGGCGCATGCCGCGACGTCGGCGGCCCGCCCTTCGCCGGCGCCCAACCCGCCGATCGGGCGCCACCGCCGCTTCCTCAAGGCCTACTACGTCACCTTCCAGATCATCGCCAGCTACCTCTCGCTGAAGCTGCAGTCGCGCTTCCGCTCGGCGACGGCGCTCGACGCCATCGCGCGCCGCAAGCACCTCGCCAACGCGCGCCGGATCGAGCGCGCCATCGCGCGGCTGCAGGGCCTGTTCATCAAGGTCGGGCAGCTCATCTCGATCATGACCAACTTCCTGCCCGAGGAGTTCCGCCACCAGCTCGACGGGCTCCAGGACCAGGTGCCGCCGCGCCCCTACGCCGACATCGAGGCGCGCATCCGCGAGGAGTTCTCCGGCCGCGGCCCGCGCGAGGTGTTCGCCGAGTTCGCCGAGACGCCGGTGGCCTCGGCGTCGATCGGGCAGGTGCACCTCGCGCGCACCCACGCCGGCGAGCGCGTCGCGGTGAAGGTGCAGTACCCCGACATCGAGGAGATCGTGCGCATCGACCTGCGCACGCTGAAGCGGATCTTCGACATCGTCGGCTGGTTCATGCCCTATCACGGCCTCGAGCACGTGTACGGCGAGATCCGGGCGATGATCCTCCAGGAGCTCGACTTCCGCCTCGAGGCCGACAACGTCGAGCGCATCGCCGCCAACTTCGAGGGGCGGCAGGACATCGGCTTCCCGCAGGTGCGGCGCGATCTCTCGACCGCGCGCGTGCTCACCACCGAGTGGATCGACGGCGCCAAGGTCTCCGACCGCGGGCGGCTCGAGCAGCTCGGGATCGACGTGAAGCAGCTCGCGCGGACGGTGGTCGGCGCCTACTGCCAGCAGATCTTCACCGACGGCGTCTACCACGCCGATCCCCACCCCGGGAACCTGCTGGTGCAGCAGGGCGAGGGGGGCTGCCGCGTCGTGTTCATCGACTTCGGCGCGGTGGCCGAGGTCTCGCCGTCGATGCGCCGCGGGATCGTCGACCTCCTCCAGGCGGGCCTGGCGCGCGACACGAACAAGGTGATCCAGGCGATGAAGGAGATGGGCTTCATCGCCCGCGGCGCCGACTCGTCGATCTTCGAGTCGGTGGTCGACTACCTCCACCAGAAGTTCCAGGAGGAGGTGCGGCTCGACTCGTTCTCGCTCAAAGACGTGAAGTTCGATCCCGAGGCGGGGCTGCAGCGGCTCGCCGATCTCCGCCGGATGGACGTGTCGCTGCGCGATCTGGCCGACCACTTCCACGTCCCCAAGGAGTGGATCATGCTCGAGCGGTGCGTGCTGCTCCTCATGGGGCTGTGCACCGAGCTCGATCCCGAGCTGAACCCGATGGAGGTGATCCGGCCCTATCTCGAGGAGTTCGTCCTCGGCAAGGACAAGGACTGGCAGGAGTTCGCGCTCACCACGAGCAAGGACGTGCTGATCTCGGCGGTGGCGCTGCCCGGCGAGCTGAAGAAGTTCACCGCCAAGGCGATGCGCGGCGAGCTGTCGCTCCGCTTCCAGGGCCTCGACGAGCACGCGCGCCTGCTCTACGCCCTCGGGCACCAGATGATCTGGACCGTGTTCACCGTCACCGCGGCGGTGTTCTGGCTGGTCCTCGACGGACGCGACCGCCCGCACGAGGCGCAGGCGGCGGCATGGACGGCGGTGGGGACGGGGGCGATCCTCGCGCTGTCGTTCCTGCTCAACCGGGCGAAGGGGCGGCGAAGGCGGCGGTGAAGGGCCGTGGGGAGCGGCGCCTACCCCCCGCTCGCCGCCTGCGCCGGCTTCACTTCGATTGGGCGCGTCGGGCGCTCGACCAGAGTGCAACTGCCCTCGCCGGAGGGCAATTTTTGGCCGCATGGAAAAGGGATCGAGGCGAATTGGACCGTCGATCGCCGATCCTGAAAAGGGATCCGGGCGATCAGGCGCGTCGATCGCTCGCCGGGAGAACCGATCCGGTCGATCCGGAGTCGCCTGCCGCAAAGACCGGGAGCTTGAGCGGTAGCGGGAGCGGAAACGGCGAAAGTCGCCTCGGAGTCAGAGCCCGCTTGGGCGGGTCACCAGGCCCGTGTCCGATTCCGGACACACCTGTCGCGATCCGGTCGCGCTTCCCCAACGCGGGCGCCGACGAATGTTCGGTTCGGGGACGTGAGCGCTGGCTGGACCGCAGGTTGCTTTGGAGGCGACCGTCAACTCGCCTGGAGGACCCATGCTGCGCCGATCCCTCGCCTTGCTCGCCCTCGTTGCCATCCCCGCCACCGGCTGCACGAAGGTCACCATGGTCGACAACGTGGAGTTCGACCTGCAGTGGTTCGTCCCCTTCACCGGGCCGTCGAACGACCTCCACTCGCCCTACGTCGCCGGCGCGGGGATCAAGCTGTACGCCGACTCCACCAACTCGAGCGAGGACATGACGGGGTGGACGTTCCAGACCAGCGATCCGTCGGTGTTCGCCATCCAGGACCAGGCCGTGTCGGCGGTCGGCCATGAAAAGCAGCTCTCGGCCGACGCGGTGGCGATGAGCGCCGGCAGCGCCACGCTGCGCATCGTCGACATCGACGGGAAGGAGCGGGCCGCCCAGACCGTCGAGGTCAAGGTGCCCGACCAGGCCGCCGTCCTGGCGCACGGGCCGCTGATCATCGGCCACCCCGACGGCGATGCGCGGACGACCGGGCCCGCGATCCTCGCCGGCGGCACCGCCACCTTCCTGGTGAAGTGGTACGCGGGCGGCCAGGAGCTGTCGGGCAACGGCGTGCTCTCGCTGCAGGCGCCGGCCGACGTCACCGCCACCGCCGAGACCACCGCGTTCCTCGTCAACCGCGAGTGGCTCCAGGTGACAGCGCCCGCCACGCCCGGCCAGCGCACCGTCGCCCTGTTCGCCGACGGCCACCAGGTGACCACGCTCCCGATCGATGTGGTCGACCCGTCGGCGATCGATCACCTGCGCCTCGAGGGGCAGAACGAGAGCGGCGTCAGCGACGGCTCGTGGCTCGTGGTGCTCGCCGGGGCCTTCGACGCCGGCGGCCGCCCGATCTACGGCGTGGAGTACAGCTTCGACGTCGACGGCACCGCGCAGTCCGGAATGGGCGACCTGTACCGCTACCAGTTCAAGGCGGGCACGCCGCACATGCTGACCGCGAGCAGCGCCGGCCAAACGGCGCAGGCGACGATCCACTCCGGCATGGGCTACGTCGACTCGACGAACAACGTGGGCTGCAGCGCGACCGGCGCGCGAGGCGGGATGGGGACGGTGCTGTGCGTGGGGCTGGCGCTGCTGGGAATGAGGCTGCGGCGCCGAAGGGCGGCGCGCTGAGCGGAGAGGCTACTTCTCGTCGGTTACCTTGCCGGCGGGCTCGGCCGGCACCGGCACGCGCTGCGACGCATCGATCGCCGACAGCTCCTGCCGCGCCTTCTCCACCCACTTCTGCTCGTCCGGGCGCTTCTCCATCTCGATGTACTTGCGGAACGAGACCGCCGCGTCGGTGGTGCGGCCGAGCGCCTTCTGCGTCTGGCCGAGGCCGTAGTAGGGATCCGGATCCTCGGGCTTCAGCTTGAGGTAGCGCTTGTAGGCGTCGACGGCGGCGTCGAGCTTTTCGCCCTTGCGGTAGTTGAGCGCGAGGTTGTACCAGCCCATGGCGTAGGCCGGGTCGCGGTCGGTGGCCGCCTTGAAGATCGCCGCGGCGTCGGCGTAGCGCTTGAGCGCGTAGTAGACGTTGCCGAGGTCGTTGTACAGGTCGAGGTTGCCCTTGTCGGCATCGATCGCCTTGCGGTAGGCGGCGGCCGCCTCCTCGAAGCGCTTCTCGACGCGGAGCTGGTCGGCCTCGGTGCGCAGCTTCGCCGGATCGGCGGCCGTGCCCTCGAGGCGCAGGAGGTCGGCGCGCGCCTCCTCCACGAACTTCTGCGCGGTGGGCCGCTGCTCGCCGGCGATGAACCGCTTCAGCGCGACGGCGGCGGCGCGGTTGTCGCCCAGCCCGGCGAGCGACTTGCCGAGGCCGAAGTAGGCGTCGCTCTCCTTGAACTTGAGGGTGACGCACATCCGGTAGTAGACCGCCGCGTCGGCGAAGGCCGCCTTGTCCGACACGCCCTTCTTCCGATAGGAGTAGGCGAGCAGGTAGTAGCCGTTCGGGTAGTCGCCGATGCGCGCCACGCCGCTCTTGAGGTGCGCGATGGCGTCGTCGAGGCGCCCCGCGCCGATCGCCTTCAAGGCGTAGTTGTCATACGCCTTGGCGTCGTCGGGGGCCGCGTCGATGGCGCGCGCGAGCGGGGTCAGCTCGTCGTCGGCGCGGGCCGACGCCGAGGCGGCGAGGAGGCCAGCGCAAAGCAGGGAAGACGTGATGGGCAGTACGCGCATGGGTGCGGACTCTAGCACAAGGAGCGTGGGGTGGAATCGCCGTCACGTCGCCGGAACGGCGAGAAGAAAGGACGGGAGCGGGAGGCCGCTAGTCGAGCCGCTCGAGGATCGTCGCGGTCGCCTGGCCGAAGCCGATGCACATCGTCGAGAGGCCGTAGCGCACGCCGCGCCGCTCCATCTCGTGCAGCAGCGTGGTGAGCAGCCGCGCCCCCGAGCAGCCGAGCGGGTGGCCGAGCGCGATCGCCCCGCCGTTGACGTTGACGCGGTCGAGCGGCCAACCCAGCTCCTTCGACCACGCCAGCGGCACCACCGCGAACGCCTCGTTGATCTCGACGAGGCCGATGTCCTCCTTCTTGAGGCCGGCCCGCGCGAGCGCCTTCTGCGTCGCCGGCATCACGCCGTGGAGCATCATCGCCGGGTCGACGCCGGCCAGGGCGGTGGCCACGACGCGCGCCCGCGGCTTGCACCCGAGGCGCTGCGCCTTCTCCCGCGAGGTGACGAGGATGGCGGCGGCGCCGTCGGAGATCTGCGACGAGGTGGCCGCCGTCACCACGCCGTCCGGCTTCACCACCGGCTGCAGCGCCGCCATCTTCTCCAGCGTCGCGTCGGGGCGGATGCCCTCGTCCTCGGCGAACGTCTTTCCCGAGCCGTCGGGCAGCTTCACCTCGAGCGGCAGGATCTCGCCGCGGAAGCGCCCCGCCTCGCGCGCGCGCCCGGCGCGCAGGTGGCTCTCGAGCGCCAGCTCCTCGCACTGGCGGCGCGAGATCTTCCACTTGTCGGCGACCAGCTCCGCCGAGCCGTGCTGCATCACCAGCTCGAAGCGGTTCGTGTACCTCGGCGGCAGCGGCATGAGCGGCGAAGGCGGCACCATGCCGTCGGAGCCCATCGGCACGCGCGACATCGACTCCACGCCGGCGGCGATCACCGCGTCGAGCTGGCCCGACATCACCGCCATCGCGGCGAAGTGGAAGGCCTGCTGCGACGAGCCGCACTGGCGGTTGACGCTGGTGCCGGTCACCTCGACGGGGAAGCCGGCCATGAGAGCGCCCATGCGCGCGATGTTCCAGCCCTGCTCGCCCGCCTGGGTGACGCAGCCGCAGATCACGTCGTCGATCTCCTTCGGATCGACGTGCGCGCGCTCGACCATCCCGGACATCACCATGGCGAGCAGCTCGTCGGCGCGCGTGGCGGCCAGGCTCCCCTTCTTCCTTCCGATGGCGCTGCGCGCAGCGGCGACGATCACGGCGTCGGACATGTGGGCACCTCCTTCCGCAAAGAGAGGCTCTCTTATATTCCGCAACGACCATCGTCGCAAAAGAGCGTGGTCGCCGCGGCGCCCGCGGCCGACTAGATTGTCGCCATGACCACCCCGCTCACCTCGCTCGCCAAGACCGCCGGGTGCGCCGCGAAGATCGCGCAGGTCGATCTCCTCGCCGCCCTCTCGCACCTCCCGAAGACCGAGGACCCGCGCGTGCTCGTCGGCCTCGACGGCAGCGACGACGCCGCGGTGATCCGCCTCGGCCCCGACCTCGCCCTGGTCGAGACGGTGGACATCTTCACGCCGATCGTCGACGACCCGACCGACTACGGCCGCATCGCCGCGGCGAACGCGCTCTCCGACGTCTACGCGATGGGCGCGCGGCCGCTCTCGGCGCTCTCCTTCGTGGCGTGGCCCGTCGCCGCGCTGGGCACCGAGCCGCTCGGCCGCGTGCTCGCCGGCGCCGCCGCGGTGTGCGAGCAGGCCGGCGTGGCGATCGCCGGCGGCCACTCCATCGTCGACGACGAGCCGAAGTTCGGGCTGTTCGTGAGCGGGCTCGTCCACCCCGACGCGATCGTCGAGAACGCGGGCGCCGAGCCGGGCGACGCGCTGGTCCTCACCAAGAAGATCGGCACCGGCGTGCTCACCACCGCGGTGAAGCGCGGCCACCTCTCCGCCGAGGGGCTCCGCCCGGCGATCGCCAGCATGACCGAGCTGAACCGCGCCGCCTCCGAGGCGATGCTCGAGGTGGGCGTCCACGCCGCCACCGACGTCACCGGCTTCGGCCTGCTCGGCCACCTCGGCAACCTGCTGCGCGCCTCGTCGCGGCGCCTCGGCCGCCCGCTCGGCGCGCGCCTGGAGCTCGACCGCGTGCCGCTCTTCGACGGCGTGGCCGATCTCGCCGCGCGTGACGTCTGCCCCGGCGGCTCGCGGCGCAACCTCGCCTTCGCCGCCCCCGACACGCGCTTCGACGCGCGGATCGCGCCGCACCTGCAGCTCCTCCTCGCCGACGCGCAGACCTCGGGCGGCCTGCTCATCGCCGTCGCCCGCGAGCGGGTCGATGCGCTGCTCGACGCGCTCCGATCCCGCTCGATCGCGGTGCGCGCGGTGATCGGCCACGTCGGCGAGGCGGAGGCGCCGGGGCGGATCGAGGTGGCCTGACCCGGTCGGTCAGAACTGGATCATCGCGGCCGCGCGGGACAGCGTGCGCTCGCCCTCGCCCCCGAGCCGGCGATCGACCGCCGCAACGAACCCGGCATCGTGGTCGATCGCCCGTGACGTCGCGTAGACGACCTCGACGAGCGCGCGATCGAACTCCGCCTCGTCGACCGGCTCGTCGGTGGCCAGCAGCGGCTGGCCCGCGAGCAGGAACCGCACGAGCGCCATCCGGAAGAGCAGCTTCAGGGTGTGCGCGAGGAGATCGGGCGACGCGGCGTAGGGCTCGCGCAGCCAGAAGTTGTAGGCGTAGTTCGTCATCGCGGCGTCGAGCCGCGCCGCGAGGCCTTCGTCGATGCGGCCGCGCCGCGCGGCGTAGGCGGCGTGCGCCGCGTCGGGGATCACCACGAAGCGGCCGGCCTCGCCCTCGGGGCGCCCCCCGAACGCCTCCATCGCCCGCCCCACCACGCGTGAGAAGGAGGGCAGCGGAGTCGCGCCGTGCATCGCCAGGCCCTCGAGCAGGAGATCGGTGACCTGCGGGTTGGCCTCGTCGGGGTCCCGCATGTGCTGCCGCCATTGATCGAGGACGTCGCTCCGCTGCAGCGCTCCGATCAGGTCGCACAGGGCGCGCTCGTCGAGCGCCGCGACGCCGCGCCGGAGCAGCGGGCCGAGCCGCTCGGAGAACCACGCGATGACCATCAGGCGCGTCGTGAGGGGATCGTCGAGCCGTCCGAGCACGCCGAGCACCGCGCCACGCACGTCGTCGAAGTAGTGGATCCACGGATCGTCGGGGCGCGAGCCGATGTGGTGCTTCGGCTGGAGCAGGCGCAGCGCGTCCGGCCCCACCTCGTCCAGCGCCATGGCCTCCTCGCCGAAGAGGCACAGCCGCGCCGCCTCGGGGCAGGACAGCGTCGCCGTCACCTCGCGCCGGCCGTTGATCGACGCGAGCCCGCGCGGGTAGCTGGCGCACACCGACGGGAGCAGGCCCTCGCCATAGCGGTTTTGGATGCCGCACATCCGGTCGCCGGTCAGCATCGCGCACAGGCCGTCGGGCCGGCGGGCCAGCACCGCCCACCGCGCGGCGCACGCGTCCGGCGCCTCGAGGAGGTGGTGCGCCGCCGCGAACTCGGCGCGCTCCTCGGCCGTGCGCGACATCACCTGGCTCAGGGCGACGAAGTGGGGCTCGTCGAGCACCACCGCCCAGCCGGCGCAGCAGGTGTCCTCGCAGTCGCCGGCCGTGCAGCGAAAGCGCGTGAGGTAGCGCGGCGCGATGGCCGGCGACGCTGCGGTTGCGGACGGTGTGGTCATCGGTCGGCCCTCGGCATGGGGCCTCGACTGTGTCCGCGGGCGAGGCGGGCTGTCAACTTTCTCCCGTCGCTGCCTGAGATTCGGAGTACCGGAACGGTCGGCGAGCGGCGCTGCCGGCGGCGAGGCGGTTGCCGGGGGGCGGGCGGTCGTTTGCGGCGGGCGATGAGGGGATCGGGCGCGTGCAGGATGGGG
>JAJXSP010000144.1 GCA_021784515.1 Myxococcales bacterium
GAACAGCACGCCGAGCCAGCCGCCCGCGAGCGCGACCGAGACGATGCGCCAGTAGCTCGGCTCGAAGCCGAGGAAGACGAGCGCGGGCAGCGTGAACACGACGCCGGCGGCGATCGACTCGCCGGCCGAGCCGGCGGTCTGGACGATGTTGTTCTGGAGGATCGAGCCGCGCCCGAGCACCTTGCCGAGCGCCTTGTAGATGACGATCGAGAGGACGGCGATCGGGATCGAGGCGCTGACGGTGAGCCCGACCTTGAGCGCGAGGTAGACGGTGACGGCGCCGAAGAAGACGCCGAAGAAGATGCCGAGGAGCACCGACGATACGGTGAACTCGGGCGGCGCCTCGCTGGCCGGGACGAACGGCTGATGCGTCGAGGCCGCCTGCGGCGGGCGCTCGGTCTCGGGGGTGGATGGGTGTGCCATGTTCGCGTCTCCGACGGTGCGAGAAGGCCCGACTGCGGCGGCGACGGTATCGGATGCGGCGGAGTGGAGCAAGGACGGGGGGGCGGTTCTGTTCCCAATGCCGCTCGCACAAGGACTATCCGTAGCCGTGGCCGCAAGGCGGATCGGATCCTGAGCCACCGACGGGAAGCTACCTCCCCCCCGCCCTACACCTCCGGCGGTCCAAACCTCGCGGGATCAGGATCGCATCCGCCTTGGCGTGGCCGTGGCCGTGGCCGTGGCCGTGGCCGTGGCCGTGGCCGTGGCCGATCTCCCAGCGACGGAGAATCCGGCTAGTTCGCGTAACGGCAACGGCAACGGGGAGCGCGGGAATGGTCCAGGTGGCCACGTAGTGTGGCCATTGAATGCCTTGGACTACTGGCCTTCAGCCGGGGCTCCGAGGAAAGCAACTGTAGATGTGCTGGATAGTCAGCCGTTCCCGTTCCCTTCCCCCCCGCTCGCCACCTGCGCCGGCTTCACCACCGCCTTCCGCCCCTTGCCCTTCCCTGCCGACGCGCTCTTGAAATACCGGCCAACGCGCTTCTTGTCGGTCGGGAACCTGTCGGTGAGCTGGGCGTGGAGGCGGCGGTAGCCGGTGAACCACGCCTCGCGCGCCGCGCCGACCGCGTCGTCGGCGTCGGCCGCCGCCTTCTCCGCCTCGCCGACCGCGGCGTCGCCGGCCTGGACCAGCTTCCACGTCTCGGCCACCTGCTTGCCGAGCAGCGCCAGCTCCTTGGGCGTCTTGGGCGAGGAGACGGCGCGGACGAACGCGCCGAGGACCTTGGCCCGGTCCTTCGCCGGCGTCGCGGCGAGGGTGGACGGGGCCTCGGGGAACAGGCGCGTGAAGCCCTGGTGGTCGCGCGACTTGAAGTGGGCGTGGGCGGAGAGGGCGAGGTCGTTCACGAGGTCGCGGAGAGCGTCGAGGTGGAAGTCGCGGCCCGCCTCGGCGTCGGTGACGGCGTCGGCGGCGTCGTTGCGCCGCCCCACCGCCTCCTTGAGCTTCTGGTGCGGCGCGCGAATCAGGCTCGCGAGGCGGGCGACCTCGGGGTCGGCCAGGACGCGGGCCCCGGCGTAGCGACCCAGCTTGAAGAGGGTGGCGTTCGAGTCGTTCTGATCGGGAAAGCGCATCGGACCTCCTTCGATTGGGCGCGTCGAGCCCCTGGTCAGAGTGCGCCTGCCCGCGATGGAGGGCAAATTTCCGGCGCTGGAAACACGGATCAATGCGATCCGTTGTCTTGCTCGCGCTCCCTGAAAAGGGATCCAGTCCATCGATGGCGCCGATCGGCCATCCAGAAAACGGATCCGGTCGATCAAGTGCGTCGGTCTGTCGTCGTGAGAAAATGGTTCTTCGATCGAGAGCGTCGATCGTTCATCCGAAGAAGCGATGCGGCCGCGGGGCCGGCGGGGCGGGTGGGCTCGGGGCGGGATCCTCCGCGCGGTTCTTTCCTGCTCCGTCTCCTTCCCGAGAATCAACGGTACCTTCGCCGCGCCGCTGCTCGTCCGGGGAAGGTGTCAGGGGAAAAAGGGAAGAAATTATTTCGCCCCGCGCGCGCAGCGGAAACCGAGGAAAACATACCGAGCGCCAGGCTCGTCCCTGCCCCGGAAGGCCGCGCGAACCCACGAGGCGTCGTAAGCGTTCCAGCCGCCGCCACGGCGCACGCGGGCGCTGCCCGAAGCGGGACCGGTCGGACCATTGGATGATTCCGCCGAGTAAGGGCCGTACCAGTCGGCCGTCCACTCCCACACGTTGCCCGCCATGTCCAGGAGGCCGAACGGGCTCGCCCCCGCCGGGTAGCTTCCCACCGGCGACGTGCTCTCCCACCCGTCGCTGGCGCCGTACATCGAAGACCAGCTCTTGCCCTTGCTCTTGCCCATCTCCACGCACTCGCTGCCGCAGGCATTGAGCAGGCGCGGACCCGGCTCCTCGTTGCCCCAGGGGTACTTCCGCCCGTCCTTCCCGCGCGCCGCGAACTCCCACTCCGCCTCCGTCGGCAGCCGGCCTCCGTTCGCCCGGCAGTAGGCGTCCGCCATCGACCAGTCGACGCAGTTGATGGGATGGCTGTCGCGGTCGCTCTTGCCCCAGTTGCAGAACTGGCTCCAGAAGGCGGCGTCCTCGGCCGAGTAGCCGTCCACGTTCACCGTCGTTCCGGCGGGCTGGCACGCGCCGCTCTCCACGCACTTCCGATAGGCCGCCACCGTCACCTCCGTCCGGTCCATGCAATAGGGATCGAGCGTCCCCTGATGCGGCGGCTGCTCGCCCTTGTCGCCGTCGCCGGCGGCCGAGCCCATCCAGAAGGTGCCGCCCGGGATGAGGACCTGGTTGGGGCCACACCCGACGCGCCGGGAAGCGGGAACGGCAACGGGAACGGGAACGGGAACGGGAACGGGAACGGGCGCACCGTCGCGGACGCAGTCGTCGCCCTTGACGCTCGCCATCGCCGGGCACTTCGTCGGGGCGCCCACGCACGCGCCATGGGTGTGCGACCAGGCCTGACCGGGCCAGCAGCAGTGGCCGCCGGTGTCGGCGGAGACCTCCTGCCCCTCGGGACAGCCCTTCTTCGCCGCGGGCGACTTCGCCGGGCCCTTGGCCTTCTCGGGCTCGCACTTCGGATTGTAGGCGGCCAGCTCTTTACAGTGGTCGTTCCAGCAACTGATGCAGGGCTGCGCCGCGGCGGGGGCGGCGCAGGCGAGGAGAGCGAGTGTGAGGCGGGCGGTGGTCGACATGCGTTCCCCTGGGTGAGCGGCGCATGGTACACCAGCAGCCCAGCGACACGCGACGAACGGGAACGATGCTCGACATTCCCAACACCGTCACTGCTCTCGACCCGATTACCTGGTCGCCAAGGTCACCGATCTGGCGAAATCGGGGATTCACCCCCGCTACGTCGCGATGCCTCATCGGCGTGCGGGGAGGTCGGCCGCGCGCTCGGCAAGAACGAGAACACGAGGACGCAGGTGCTGCCGGCCGGCTGCGTCGGGGTCCTGCCCGGCACCTCCGAGTACGCCGCCGCGGGAACGCTGCCGCCGGGCCTCGACGAGAAGCTGCGCGAGCTGAAGCAGCGCGGGAAGCGCTTCCAGCTCGTCGTCGCCGCGGGCGACGGCTGGGCGGTCCTCGCGTATTCGCCATGATCGACCAGGGATCCGCGGCTTGACACCGATCCCCCCCGGGGCTAGCTTGCGCGCGTCGATTCGCGACGGAGATCAGCCCATGGCAGGGTCGGACAAGCGAAAGCAGAGCCTCTACTTCCCGGAGGAGATGCTGCGCGAGATCCAGGAGGAGGCGACGAGGCAGGACCGCTCGCTGTCGTGGATCGTGCAGAAGGCCTGGAAGATCGCCCGCAAGGACATCATGAAGTACCCGTCGGTGAACGAGCTTCCGGCCGCTGTGTACGAATGTGGTGTTTCGGGGTTGTCCGTGCGGTCCGGTCGCGGCCGGCGAGCCCGCGCCCGCGCGCCCGACCCGCGCGAAGAAGAAGGCGGGCAAGACGAAGCGCGCGTCGCGCGTCGCCGCCGCGGGCCCGGGACGCCCCGAGCGCGAGGAGGCCCGGTCGAAGCCGGCCGACGCGCCGCCCGACGCGCCCGCATCGGCGGCCGCTCCGCTCGTGCTGCGACGACGGCTGCGCCAGGGCTTCGCCGTGGCGCACGACGGCAGCGCGATCTGGTTCCAGGTGCGCGAGCCGGGAGCGGGCAGCGACGAGGTGCCGATCGTGTGCAGCGACGGCATCGGCTGCGACGGCTACGTCTGGAAGTACCTCGAGCCGGAGCTGTCCCGCGAGCGCGCGGTGATCCGCTGGCACTACCGCGGCCACGGCAAGACGCCCCTGCCGCGCGACCCGGAGCGGGTGGCGATCGCCGACTCGGCCGACGATCTCGCCGCCGTGCTCGACGCCGCCGGCTACGACCGCGCGATCCTCGCAGGGCACTCGATGGGCGTGCAGGTGAGCCTCGAGGCGTGGCGCCGCGCCCGCTCGCGCGTCGCCGGCCTGGTGCTCGTGTGCGGCTCCTACGGCAACCCGCTGCGCACCTTCAAGGGCAAGCGCACCCTCGAGGACGCGCTGCCCCTGGCGCGCTTCGCGATCCACCGCGTCCCGCGGCTGGTGACCGCCTTCTGGCGCAGCGTGCTGCCGACGGACTTCGCCTACCGCATCGCCACGCTCACGGAGATCAACCGCGAGTTGATCCGGCGCGAGGACTTCTTCCCCTACCTCGAGCACATGGCGTCGGTGGACGTGCGGCTGTTCGTGGACATGCTCGCCGCCGCCGGGCGACACAGCGCGCGCGAGCTGCTCCCCGCGATCGACGTGCCGACGCTGATCGTCGCCGGTGACCGCGACTCCTTCACGCCCACCTCGCTCTCCGAGGAGATGCACGCCGCGATTCCGGACAGCGAGCTGATGATCGTGCGCGGGGGCTCGCACACCACGCCGATCGAGCGGCCCGGCGAGGTGAACGAGCGCGTGACGGCGTTCCTGCGCCGCGTGCAGTAGCGTGGATCTTCGCGGCGGGCGGCGGGGCCGGGTGATGGCCGCGCTGATCGCGCTCCCGATCGCGTGCGCCGTCGCCGGCGGCGCGGTGGCCTGGAAGCGGTTCGGCACCACCGACGAGCAGGACGAACTGCGCCGCTACGTGGAGCTGTCCGTCCCGTCGCTCCTCGCACGGGAACGGGCGGCGAACGAGCGCATCGATCGCCTCTCGAGCCGGCCCGGACCGTCGCCGGCGGAGGCGCGGGCGCTGCTGGTGGACGACGTGGTCCCGCGCCTCGTCTCGCTGCGGCGGCAGGCGGAGTCGATCGAAGCGCACACGCCCGCGCTGAAGTCGATCAACGCCGAGTACCTCGGCGCGGTGGACGCGCTCATCGAGGCGTGCCGCTCGGCGGTGCGGGCGATCGACGATCCGGCGCTACCGGCGGACGCGGGTCAGAGGCTGGTGCGCGAGAAGTTCCTCGCCGCGGGACGTGCCTCGCGAGCATGGTCGGAGCACTTGCGCGACGCCTGCGTGCGCGCGCGCCTGAGCCCGCCGCCCGCGCGCTGACCGGTCCTCGCGTCGCCCCCGACATCACGCCGAAGGGCGCGAGCGGGAGCAGGAACAGGAGGCCGAGGTCGTGGGCGCCGATCTTCCGCTTGTGATGGTGCTCGACGGGCGGCGCCTCGTCGGCGCGGACGCACGGCGCGGCCACGACCAGCGAAACGAAGGCGGCGAGCGAGCGGACGAACGACCTCATCGGAGCGGCCTCAAGAGGTGTCTCTTCAGGACTTCCGGTGAGCAAGCTCTGCACCGGTCCGACGCGCCGATCCGCTCGCCGCTCCTCGAAAGGAGTCTGCTCCTTCGGCGAGCTACGCCGGCGGCAGCGCGTGGCGCGCGGCGCAGTAGCGTTCGGTGTCGTAGTGGCGCGGCACGTCGACGAGGTTGAGGCTCTTCACCGCCTCCTCGAGCGGGACGAGCGCCAGGTCGCACGCGGGGGCGATTCCGCGCGCGCTCACCATCTGTCCCCACGCGCCGCGGAGCACCGCTTCCACGCCGGCGATGCCGAACAGGTGACCCATCAGGCGATCGATCGGCGACGGTGCGCCGCCTCGCTGCGGGTGGCCGAGCGCCACGGCGCGGGCGTCCCACGGCGAGCGCTTGCGGATCTCGTCGGCGAGCCACCCGCCGATGCCGCCCAGGCGCATGTGCCCGAACTCGTCCTTCTTGGCGTCGACGGAGACCTCGGTGCCGCCGACCGGCGCGGCGCCCTCGGCGATGACCACCACGGCGTAGCGCGGGAAGCGTCGATCGCGCGAGCCGCGGGCGAGGCGCTCGTCGAGGCGCGCCATCACGCGCGCCATGTCGAACGGACACTCGGGGATGAGGGTCATGAAGGCGCCGCCGGCGAGCCCCGACCAGAGCGCGAGGTGCCCGGCGTGGCGCCCCATCACCTCGACCACCTGCACCCAGTGGTGCGAGCCGGCGGGCGTAGCCGAGCGCTCGATGATCTCGGCGCACACGCGCATCGACGTGTCGAAGCCGAGCGAGTAGTCGGTGCGGCCGAGGTCCTTGTCGATCGTCTTGGGCAGCCCGACGACGGGGGCGCCCTTCTTGGCGAGCCGCGCCCCGACGCCGAGCGTGTCCTCGCCGCCGATCGCGACCAGCGCGTCGAGGCCGAGGCGGCGCAGGTTGAGGATCACCTCGTCGCTGCGGTCGATCTTCGCCTCTGGCTTCTGCCCGCCCACCTTCGACGAGAAGGGGTTGGTGCGCGACGAGCCGATGTGGGTGCCGCCCTCGCGGTCCCAGCGCCGCACGGTCAGCTCGTCCAGCTCCCACACCTCGGGGCTGTCGCCGAGCAGCCCCTGCCAGCCGTCGTAGATCCCGACGGTGGAGATGCCGTGCTCGGCGGCCTTGAAGACAACCGACTTGATCGCGGGGTTCAGCCCGGGCGCATCGCCGCCGCCGGTCAACACGCCAATTCGCTTGATCGCCATTCGACCCTTTCGCACGTCTTCGTACGCTGGGGGGACGGATCTCGGCGCAGACGCCGAGAGCCGTCCCTCGTCTCTCGTTACTTCACGTATCCCCGCGAAAGCAGGTACTCGCCTACCAGGACGGCGCCCTTCGCGGCGCCCATTTTCGTGTTGTGCGACACGAGGACGTATTTCAGTCCCCATGCCCCGCCGAGGGTGGTTTCCTCGCGCAGGCGGCCGACCACCGTCGTCATGCCGTTGCCCGCGTCGCGGTCGAGGCGCGGCTGGGGGCGATAGGGGTCGTCGAGCACATCGATCAGGGTGGGCGGCGCCGACGGCAGGCCGAGGGCGAGGAAGTCGCGGCCGAACGCGCGCATGGCGGCCTTCGCCTCGTCGAGCGTACCCATGCGTCCGAACGAGCAGAACACCGCCTCGGTGTGGCCCTCGAGGACGTTGACGCGGGTGCAGGTGCAGGAGACCCCGATCGGAGCGGGCGCGATCCCCTCGCCGTCGAGCAGGCCGAGGATCTTCTTCGTCTCCTTCTCGACCTTCTCCTCCTCCTTCGAAATGAAGGGGACGACGTTGTCGACGATGTCGAGCGCCGCCACGCCGGGCGAGCGCCCCGCGCCCGAGACCGCCTGCAGCGAGGTCATCAGCACCTTCTCGAGGCCGAAGGCGTCGTGGAGCGGCTTGAGCGTGATCGCCATCCCCGTCGTGGTGCAGTTCGGCCCCGGGGTGATGAAGCCCTTCCAGCCGCGCCGCCGTCGCTGCACGTCGATCAGGCGCGTGTGATCGGCCGCGCCCGGCGCGCCCAGGTTCACGGCCGGCAGGAACACCGGCACGTCGGGCTCGTAGCGCCAGGCGCTCGCCGTCGAGATGACCGGCACCTTCTCCGCGAAGCGCGGCTCCAGCTCGCGCGCGGCGTCGCTCTCGACGGCGGCGAAGACCAGGTCCACGCCGTCGGCGCTCATCCCGGCCGCGTCCTCGACGGGCAGCGCTGCGTGGGCGGCGGCGAGCGGCTCCCGGCAGGTCCAGGCGCTGCGCCCGGAGGCGTCGCGGAGCGCTTCGCCGAGCCGCTTGCCGGCAGAGCGCTCCGAGGCGCCCACGCGCACGACCTCGAAGCTGGGGTGGCCGTCGAGCGCCACCAGGAACTGCTGGCCCGCCACGCCCGTGGCGCCCAGCACCGCGACTCGAATCTTCGACGACGACATCCGGCAGGTCTCCTCAGCGCCCTCGGGGCCCGAAACTGTATCGGGCGCCTCGCCGTGCGGCAAGCGACGCGCGGCGACGGAGCCAGCCCCTGCTTGTCGAGGCGCCGACGGTGCGATATACCACCGTACGCACGCCGACCGGAGGCCGTTCCTCGGGAACACCGCCGACGCGAGCTGCTCTTGCATCGACTGGCCTGCTCACGCGAGGAGAACCCCCATGAAGTCCCCTGCCCTCGTGGCCGCTCTCGGCACCCTGGCGGCGCTCGGCTCCGGCTGCGGCCGCACGAGCCTCCTCCGCGAAGGCGGCGTGGACACCTGCCCACCCGGCCAGGTGATCGTCGATGGCCAGTGCGTGACGCCCGTCGACATGGCGCACGGCGACGGCTTCGTGCCGCCCGGCGACAGCTTCGTCCCGCCCGGCGCCGACCTCGCGCACACCGACGACGGCTTCGTGCCGCCACCGTACGACATGGCGAACTGCCATTCCCAGCCCGAGATCTGCGGCAACGGCGTCGACGACAACTGCAACGGCCTCACCGACTGCCAGGACCCCGCCTGCTTCTTCGATCCGAGCTGCCAGCCGAACCCCGACTTCCCGCTCCCGCCCGACATGGCGACGGCGGACATGAGCGGCGGCTGCCAGGCGCAGCTCGAGAACTGCACCAACGGCGTCGACGACAACTGCGACGGCCTGGTCGACTGCCAGGATCCCGAGTGCGCCGGCGCTCCCAACTGCGGACCGCCCGGCAGGGAGATTTGCAACAACGGCATCGACGACGATCACAACGGCCTCACCGATTGCCAGGACCCCGCGTGCGCGAACTTCCCGGGCTGCCAGCCGCACATGTGCGACCCGAACCACGTCGACTGCACCGACCCGGCGTGCGCGAAGAACCCGAAGTGCCAGGACCTCCGCTGCATGCCGACGGTGGACTTCGGCACGCTCCAGCAGCACGACTCGACGAGCGAGAAGATGGTCTCCACCGTCGGGACGATGGACGTGGCGATCACGCCGTGCGGGCCCGGTGGCGGCGGCATGGTGGTGACGAAGTTCACCGTCGCCAGCGACAACACCGCGGTGAAGCTCTCGTTCACGCAGTCGATGGGCGCCGACCACGTGTTCGGGCTCTTCCGCGCCGGCGTGCTCCAGGGCTGCGCCGCCAACCCGGTCGGCTGCTACTCGCCCAACCCGCCCGGCGCGCCGATGGGCTCGACGACGTGGGTCCTCGACGCCGGCGAGTACTACCTGATCGTGCAGGCCTTCACCGCGCAGCACCAGGGGACGGCCGACGTCACGCTGAGCACGCCGTCGAGCAAGCTGAAGGAGATCTGCAACAACGGCATCGACGACGACGGCAACGGGCTGATCGACTGCCAGGACCCGGCCTGCTTCAACGACCCGAGCTGCAAGAAGTCCGAGTGCAAGCCCGACATCAACGTCGGCACGCTGGTGCTCGGCGATCCGCCCAAGATGGCGAGCTTCACCACCGTCGGCGCGGGGTCGAAGTACGAGGTGCAGTGCGCGGAAGGCAAGGGCCAGGACATGGCCGTCGAGTTCTCGCTCGCCGAGACGGTCGGCGTGCTGATGCAGTGGGACCAGGCCGGCGACCACGTCGTCGGGCTGTTCCAGCTGCCGGGCCCGGGGAAGAACTGCGACGCGATCCCGCTCGGCTGCTACGACCCGTCGGGGCGCAAGCAGGACCTCGTCGCGTGGGGCGAGCTGCCGCCCGGCAGCTACCTCCTCGTGTTCCAGGCGGTCAGGCCCGGCAGCGAGGGCCACGTCGACGTGCAGCTGTCGGCCTACAAGAACCGCAAACAGGAGCTCTGCCACAACGGCATCGACGACGACGGCAACGGCCTCATCGACTGCGCCGACCCGGCCTGCTTCAGCGACCCGGGCTGCGGCGCGCCGGTCTGCATGCCCGACGTGAACCTCGGCACGCTGCACCTCGGGCAGCAGGCCTCGACGCAGGTGAACACGCAGCAGGGCATCCTCAACGAGCAGCTCACCTGCGCCAAGGGCGGCGGCAAGGCGAAGATCGTCGAGGTGACGCTCGCCGAGAACGCGGGAATGGGCTTCCAGTGCACCGACACCGGCCAGAACGTGCTCGGCCTGTTCGCCCAGGCGGGCCCGCGCGACTCGTGCGACAAGACCGAGGTGGATTGCGCCGACCCGGGCGTCATCCCGTTCGGCTGCGACTACGAGATCCCCAACCTCCAGCCGGGCACCTACTACGTCATCGTCGAGGCGTTCAAGGCCGGCACCGAGGGCGTCGTGGACCTCACGATCTCTTCCATCAAGGACCGCGCGCTCGAGATCTGCAACAACGGGATCGACGACGACAAGGACGGCTTCACCGACTGCGCGGACCGCAAATGCGCCACCTCGCCCTACTGCATCAACAAGCAGTGCAAGGCCGACGCGTCGATCGACCCGATGCCGATCAGCGCGAACCCGCTCATGCCGGTTTACAAGCTCGTCCAGACGGCGGGGCAGCAGGTCTCGGCGCAGCCGCCGTGCGAGGCGCAGCCGGGCGGCGGCGACGCGGTCGTGTACATCAACCTGCCCGGCCAGGCCAACCTGCGCGTCGACTACGCGCAGGTCGGGAGCCACGTCTTCGCGCTCTACCCGGACATCGGCAACGGCCTCATCTGCGAGGCGGCCCCGGCGCAGGCGTGCACCCCGTCGAACGGCGCGCAGGCGGGCACCGTGACCTACGCGGCGCTGCCGCCCGGCGAGTACTGGTTCATCGTCGCGGCCGACAAGCCGGGCGACGAGGGCTCGGCCTCGCTCAAGTTCACCGCCACCCCCTAACCCCCACCCCCACCCTCACGCGCGGGCGGCCGTGACGCCGCTCGACGACGACGCGCTCTGCGCCGCGGTCGCGCGGACCATCCTCGACGGCTTCGACCGCCACTACCGCCTCTTCCGCGAGGTCTCCGCGCAGGCGAAGTCGCGCTTCGAGCGCGGCGACTGGGAGGGGGTGCGTGCGGCGTCGGTGGGCCGCATCCCGATGTACGACCAGCGCGTCGCCGAGGCGGTGTCGGCGATCGCCGAGCGCTACCCGCGCACCACGTTCGACCTCGCGCTGTGGCCGCGGGTCAAGCTCGCCTTCATCGGGCTGCTCCACGAGCACCGGCAGCCCGAGTGCGCCGAGACGTTCTACAACTCGGTCGCCTGCCGCGTCCTCCGCCGCACCTACTACCACAACGACTTCATCTTCTGGCGCCCCGCCGTCTCGACGGAGCACCTCGTCGGCGACGAGCCGGCCTTCCGCAGCTGGTACCCCGGCGCGCGCGGGCTGCGCCGCTGCATCGAGGGGATCCTCGCCAGCTTCCGCCTTTCCAACCCGTGGGCGAACCTGCCCCGCGACGTGCGCCTCGTGCTGCGCGCGATCCGCGACTACCTCCCGCCGCCGCGCGAGATCCATCCGAACTTCCAGATCCAGGTCCTCGGCTCGCTGTTCTTCCGCAACAAGGCCGCCTACCTCGTCGGGCGCATCATCAACGGCAACCGCGAGATCCCGTTCGTGGTCCCGATCCTCCGCGACGAGCGGGGCCGCCTCTACCTCGACGCGCTGCTGCTCCACCGCGAGGACATCGCCCAGGTGTTCAGCCTCGCCCACGCCTACTTCATGGTGGACGTGGAGGTGCCCTCGGCGACGGTGCGCTTCCTGAAGCAGCTCATGCCGCCCCAGCCGCGCGCCGAGCTGTACACGCTGATCGGGCTGCAGAAGCAGGGCAAGACGCTCTTCTACCGCGACCTGCACGAGCACCTCACGCACTCGACGGACCGCTTCGTCACCGCGCCGGGGCAGCGCGGGATGGTCATGCAGGTGTTCACGCTCCCGTCGTTCCACTACGTGTTCAAGGTGATCCGCGACTGGTTCGCACCGCCCAAGGACACCGACCGCGGGCGCATCGAGGCGAAGTACCTCCTCGTCAAGCAGCACGACCGCGTCGGGCGCCTCGCCGACACGCTCGAGTACTCCGACGTGGCCTTCCCGATCGATCGCTTCGATCCCGCGCTGATCGACGAACTTTCGCGCCTCTGCCCGTCGAGCGTGGAGCGCGACGGCGCCCGCCTGGTGATCAAGCACCTCTACATCGAGCGGCGGATGGTGCCGCTCGACCTGTACCTCGCGGCGGCGCTCCGTGACGGCGACACGGCGCGCGTCGAGCACGGCGTGCGCGAGTACGGCGACGCGATCCGCGAGCTGGCGAGCGCGAACATCTTCCCCGGCGATCTCCTCCTCAAGAACTTCGGCGTCACCCGCCACGGTCGCGTCGTCTTCTACGACTACGACGAGATCTGCTACCTCACCGAGTGCCGCTTCCGCCGCCTGCCGCGCCCGC